>CANQHZ010000094.1 GCA_947623805.1 uncultured Lachnospiraceae bacterium
TATGCCTGTACCTTTGATACCGTGTCTATTGACAGCGCGGCTTTGGCTGATTTATATTCTATGATGTTGTGCTCTTTAAAAAATTTTCCTATCTCGTTTTCAAGGACTATGCCCTTTACTTTCTTTACTACAAGACAGTCTACCTGCAGCGGCTTCATATTCAGCAGGTGCTCCCTTTTGATGCTAAGGCTGTCTTTTTCCTTTATAAACTCCATTTCAAACGCTGCCCCGAATGCGGGATGCCACTGCAGTTTTCTAGGCTTGGTCTGGGTGTTTGAGTTTTTCCTTGGGGTTGTTTCTTTTGTTTTCTTTTCTGCCATCCAGTGCTCCTTTGGTGAATTTTGTTTTGTCAAGTTTAAGTTTATTATACCGTTATAGTTCTTGGGTTGTAAAGAACAAAAAGAGCATCACAGCTTACCATAATTATTCTTCAAAAATACCTAAAAACTTGAAATATCCGAATTTCTCATTATGGACTTCTGTAATATCTCCCTCATACTTCATTCTCCCAATCACCACTACCGCATTATACGGCTGAGCAAATCCATTGGGATACTGTTTTTTTAATATCGAAAGGTCAAACATCTCTGCATCCTTAAAGACTTCATCAATATCAGTGGAGCTTTTATTATGTACCACTCTGATCATGAAGTCCTCATTATATGTATTGATTCCAAAATCAACCCCTAATTCAAATCCTATATAGTCGTCACCTAACAAATCATAATCCTTGTCCATATATTCATCAAGCAAACTTTCTGATTTACATACCCCTACAAATACTGACATATAATCGTCATTGCTATATGAAATATCCAATTGATCAACTTTTCTCATATCAATCCCCAATCTACTACTCCTGATACTGCCATTAATATCAAATGAATAGTCAAAATAATATTATTTGTAAATTTTCAGACTTCCTGCCAGTCAGCTGGTTCTTTACATTATAAGTATATACCTCTTTTCCGTTTTTATCTACCTTTATCTGCCTTTTTTGCATTTTGTGCACAAGCCATAGCTGTATCTCACTACCTTAATGTTCACGATTTCAGCTTGTTCATCCATCCGCGCCGCCTGAAAACGACAAGGGAAGTGACGTGGAGATGGTAATGACCGTTTCAAACGGCTCACCAGCCCGAATTTTTGCGATTGCGTCCAGCGCCGCCCTGGCGCGTTCTGCATTGTCCTGACGGACAGAGGTTAATGACGGATACACCATACCGCAAAGGGGTGTATCGTCAAATCCAGCAACGGAAATCTCACCCGGCACATCGACACCGCTACTTTGCAAAAAATGGATAAGGTCAACGGCATAATAGTCTGATACGGCAAAAACAGCAGAAAAGCTTCTAATTTCCGACTGCTTATCTCGGTAGAAAGCAATCCGCCACGCCTTAACCATAGGAATCATCACAAATTCCGCGTCTGGCCATCTCAGCGTTCAGGGCGTTGAGCGCCGAGGCGATAAATGCGTCTTCTAAGACATGCGCCTCATATTTCTCGTGGGAATTAATTACCACTCCCACTATTTTCTCTGGATTTTCCGCCAGCAGCACCTCTGCCGCCCGAGGCAGATATCCCCGCTCCTCCAAGGCACGGCGCACCCTGACAGCCGTTCGCTCTAACACCATGCCAGTCTTGCCGTGCAGCACATATGATACCGCTGCCGTACTAAGTCCCAGCTCTGCAGCAATATCCAAAAGCCGTACTTTTTCTTCCATGCCTCACCTCCGGTTTCCTAAATTTATTTTCTGATTTTTCGCCTGTATTTTCCGATTTCATATAGCTTAAAACGGTTTTCTTTCTAAATACAATACTTATTCATTAGCCATACACTCATTTACCCATACAATAAAATTTTCTGTTGAATTGCCCGTGCGTTCAGCCTGAATATGCCCTGCTCCCCATACAGTTTCAAAGTCAACTGAGTCAACCCCTTCGTAATTCTGAAGCGCAAGGGCAAGGTTCATCTCCGTGGACAGTGCGCAGTCCCCCTGTGCGATTCCAGTTCTGATTCTCCAATATTTAGCCACTGTACTTGTCTGGTAGCCTTCAGAGGACTCAAGCAGATAATAAAGCGGCGTGTACATATTTACCCTCACATCAACTGTATTGCCCGCGCTGTCCTTCTTTGCAAGGTCTGACGCATAATCGGATGCATAACTGCTCCCAAGCTCATTTAAAATATCCGCTAAACAGGCGTCAAAGTGCGCGCCGTTTCCGTCACCGTAGCCAAAAAGCGTGTTTTCACCCTGCCCGCCGTCAAGCTGGTCGAATGCGCCAATGTTCTTAGATGCGCTCTTGCAGGCAAGGACAAAATCCTCAATGCTGGTGATTGCCGCTGTATTGGAGGCTTCATCATAGATAACCCATTCCCTGTCTGCATTCAGGGCATCAATATAATCCTGCGCGGTTTCATATGTTCCGGAAAGCGACACTCCGCCTGCGGTTTCGTTGCGGGTAATATCGTCTATATCTTCATAGGATTGTCCGGCAGGCACATTGCCGATTTCGGGCATCTGTCTATCAGGTGCTGCTCCCGCACCCAAGAAAGGCTTTTCTCCGTCAAAGTTTTCCATCCCGCCGTTAGGAAGCTTGCCGTCATCAAAAGAAGGCTTTTCGCCATCAAGCATATGTCTTTCACCGCCAAAGCCTCCCATGCCGTTTGACGAGCCAGAAGATGCGTCATAAGGAAATTCTGTATCGGAAAGGAAGTTATTTAATGAGCGCTCTATAACAGTTTTCATATAATCATAGTAGCTGCCCGCCTGATAGATGCCTTCAGCGGATTCGCTCAATGTGAGAACCTCCCCGTCTGGGTTTTTAATCCCCGCTTCATTAATATACGCCGCAAATGCTTCTGCCAGCTTATCGGAAATTTGCTGCTGTTCATCGCTGAGCCCGCTTCTCGTAACACCCATCATCCATTCATAAGCCTCATCTGCCGAATCAAGGTTTGTGATAGGACACCAGCACATAGAACCCAAGACTGAATCACTGACGCCTGATACTGCGCCAATCTCCTCAAGATATGCATCATACAGGCTGCTGTCTCCAGTGGCACCCATAAGCGCTGACTGGGCTCCGCCGCCGCTCATGCCGAATGTAAAAATGCTTTCGGCGCTGCCGGGAATAGTATCGTCTGAATAGCGGATATATCTTACAGCAGCCTTTAAATCTGTAACTCCTGCAGGCGCACCCGCATCCCTGCCGCGGCAGCCCGCGTGAACATAGACAAAACCCGCCCCCGTGTATTCGGCAAAGCTGGAATATGAAGTCAGCGCAGCCATGGCCGAATATCCCGGTGTATTTATCGGCATAACAATCGGAGCTGTTTCTGCCGTATAATTGCCTACCTTTTTAGAAGTGTTTATTTCACAGGTGTAAGTGCCGTCGCCGTTATCCTCCGCGTTCATATACGCACTGGGTACAAATATGGCAAGCGTTTCGTATGCCGTATCAGCAGGATTTTCGCAGTATGGAATCCCTATTTGATAGTACACATCATCATCCGAATTGTACTGCCATGCCTTATTGTCAATTTTCGACAGACTAGTCTCTATCTCTGTCTGATCGTTTTCTGCGCTATCGGCAGACTGACTTTCAGATGCATCATTTTTTGACAGGTCTGTTTCCTTTTCTGTCTGCCCGCTTTCCGTGTTATTGGCAGACTGGCTTTCAGACGTACCGTTTTGGCTTGCGCAGGCGGAAGCCGAAAAAGCCATAAGCGCAGCCATAAAAACAACAAATAATTTCTTTTTCATAGAATAGCCATCCCTTCATTTTTGATTTATTCAGTTTAACAGCTATTCCTTAAACCAACCTTAAATCCATAATAAAAAATTTTAGCAACGCAAAAACTACCGTCATCGACAAGTCCTTCCTCGCAGCCGCGTTCATTAATTTGATTTACTATAAAATGTGTAAAGACAACAAGGAAAGTTTACAATAAAACTCTTACCTCTATGCCCCTGTCCACAAGCTCCGCAAACCTTTTCCCATCTTCGGGCGAGCCTGCCACCGTGCCATAATGCGTGGGAATGGCAAGCTTAGGCTTGATGATGTTTACAAGCTCAGCTGCCTCTTTATAGTCCATTGTGTATTTGCCGCCGATTGGGATAAGGGCGGCATCACATTGAATTTTTTGGTTTTCAGGCGTCATGTCCGTGTCGCCTGCTATATAATAGACTGTGTTGTCCATTGTTACCACATATCCGACATAATTTTTGTCCCTGGTGTGGAAAGGCTTGTGCGGATTGTAGGCTGGAACTGCCGTAACTGTCAGCCCTTCCAGCTCTAATGTCTCGTTTGGGCGGATAAATTTTACGTTTTTTATCCCTGCCTGCTCCTCCTGCCCTTTTATGCTTTCAGGCATGATTAGCAAGGTATCCTCCTTTGCCGCCTTTTTAATGTCCTGCTGTGAAAAATGGTCAAAATGGTCATGCGTGATGAAGATGATATCCGCGTCGTGGCTGTCCTCCCGCATTTCATATGCGTCAAAATATATTATTTTGCTTCCGCTTATTTTGATACTGCTGTGTGTTAATACGTTTATTTCTTCGTACATATACCTGCCTCCTCAAATTTTTAACCTCAATCCTCTCCAATCAGGTAAAAACGGGTTTTCTGGTCTTCCGTCATACAGTTCCATTGTCAAAATACTCCTTTATCTCCCGCATCCGCTTCATCTGGTCCACCACAAACGGACATCGGCTATTGCAATGGTCGCAGCCGATACAGTCGGCAGCGCTTTTTTCTAACGCAAAATAATGCTCCCGCGCCATATCGTCTCCAATCTTTGCCAAATCATAGAACTTGTTTACCGCACCGATGTCAATCCCTGCCGGGCAAGGCTCACAGTGGTTGCAATATACGCATTTCCCGCTTGCCTCTGGAGGGGCAAAGCTGCCAATCACACTGTAGTCCAGCGCGCTTTCAGGCTGCTCCTCATATTGCAGCAGAAAATCCATCTCCTTTACGCTCTGCGCGCCAGGCAGCACCGTCAGCACACCAGGCTTGTCCAGCGCATAGCGTATGCACTGGTACTGCGTGAGCGCCTTTCCAAAGGGAGATGTCTTCCCATCCAGAAGCTGCCCACCCGAAAACGGCTTCATCACGGAGATGCCGACTCCTTGCTTTTCACATTGCCGATATACCTGCGCCCGTTCATCCACTCCGCCATAAGCGTATTCTCCATGATGATAATCATAGGCTGGATTAACTGAAAACATCAGCATGTCAATTAAATCCGCATTTAGTATCTCACGAATAACCGACGGCGTATGGGAAGACGCTCCGATGTGCCTGACTATGCCTTGACTTTTCATATCCAGCAGGTATTGCAGAATGCCGTTTTTCTGATAACTTTCCCAATCCGACGAGGAATCCATGCAGTGAATGAAGCCGTAATTTATATAATCCGTTTTCAAATCTCTTAGCTGCCTGTCCACTGAACGCTTTACGGCATCCAGATTCAGTGTCCAGCCGTATGTAATTTTGGAATAATCAGCTCCGAAATGAATCTGGTACATGACTTGATCCCGCACATCTGAAAGCGCCTCACCGAAAATCGAAAAAGCGGTCCCGTCCCCTGCGGCAAGGTCAAAATAATTGACGCCGCCCTCATACGCCCGCCTTACCGTGCGGACAGCCTCGTTTTTGTCCGCTTCGACGATATATGCCGTACCCATTCCTATTTCGCTGATTCGATCTCCTGTTCTACGATTTATTCTGTATTTCATTAAAATCTCCTTCCTGCGCCGTAGCTACTGCGCATAGCCGCAGCCATCCTTAAATACTGTTTCTGTCTCTCCAAACTCGATATCCAGACAAAACTGTTCATTGTCAATTGTTGCAACTTAATATTCAAATTTCTTTTCACCCTGTTTCTTTATCATGCACACGACGTTATTCTATTATTTGCAATTCAGCCAGCCACCCCTTTTGCATTTCATACAGCAGCTTCATATCATCAAAGTAAATATACCCATAAAATCCTACATGCTGTTTCCCATCTGAAACAAAGCAAGAACACTTCACAGCTCACATAAACACTGAGACTGCGAAGTGTTCTGCTCTTATGAACTGCCAAAAACGGAATTATATCATATCCTTTATGATATCGAAAAGCGGCTCATTTCCTCTAAAAATACCCTCTCCTGCCATTGAATATGCCCTCATCAGGCATTCTTTTGCATTTATACTTAGTCATTATTGCAACAGTACCATTTTTGTTCTATTTCAAATACGAGAGAGCCTCCTGCTCTGATAGACCGTAATCCTCCACCAGCGCTGTTCTAATGTCTGCATCACTGGCATTAAAACGGCGTAAGCTTTTGACTGCTGCCTTTATTGTGCGTTCGGCGGTTTCCTTCTCTACACGTTCGGCGGTTTCTTTTTCTACTCGTTCGGCGGTTTCCTTTTCTACACGTTCGGCGGTCTTCCTGCATTCCTGCAGTACCGCCGTATTCACTATTTCATCAATCTCTGGTTTCATTATCTCCATCAGTGCCTGGCACATAGCCTCATCTCCTCTCACCAGTTCTTCGACTACTTCTTTATTGGCTGATACGCTTACTTCAAATATGGCATCTATCAGGTTTCTTTCCTCCTGGCTTTCCGTGTTTCTGGAATACTCTATGGCATGCGCCATCTCCTGCTTTGTCACCCTGCCTGAAAGCAGGTGAAGCCATTCATGCTCTCTGCTGTCCAGCTCGCTCCCCACGATTATCTGGGTGGGTATATTAAAGCCGCTTTCTATGTAGTATATGCCGCTGTATGGGTTTGATACCCTGTAGCCGTTTTTATCAAGATATCTGAACAGCGCCTCTGGTCTTGACTCCCGTATCAGGGTTGATGTTATCTCGTCAAACCTTATTCTGTCAACGCTCCCTCCGTATGCCTTGTATAAATAAGCGTATGCCTGTACCTTTGATACCGTGTCTATTGACAGCGCGGCTTTGGCTGATTTATATTCTATGATGTTGTGCTCTTTGAAAAATTTTCCTATCTCGTTTTCAAGGACTATGCCCTTTACTTTCTTTACTACAAGACAGTCCACCTGCAGCGGCTTCATGTTCAGCAGGTGCTCCCTTTTGATGCTAAGGCTGTCTTTTTCCTTTATAAACTCCATTTCAAACGCTGCCCCGAAAGCGGGATGCCACTGCAGTTTTCTGGGCTTGATCTGGGTGTTTGAGTTTTTCTTCGGGATTGTTTCTTTTGTTTTCTTTTCTGCCATTCGGTGCTCCTTTGGTGAATTTTGTTTTGTCGAGTTTATTATACCGCCATATTGTCAAGGCTGTAAAGAATAAATTTTGGAGGAAACTATTAACTTACATTGTTCGGGAAATTCTTAAATGATTATTTATTTTTCATAACTTTTTAAATAAAATTTCCTTTACGCCAAATATACATCCAAAATTATCAGGATAGTCTTCAGCCTTAAACCTAATGAGATGATATCCTTGTTCAACACGAAATTTCATGTTGAGTTCCCTTGCTTCACTTCCTTCAATAAGAAACAGAACCTGCTGTGAAGTATCAGTCTGCCACTCAAAAACAGCAGAAGCAAAAAAGACGTCTTTAAAAGTAATTTCTATATTAGGCATGGCAGAAATATCCAAACTGCCAATTATTCTTAAAACATATTTTGAATACTCAATTATTTCAAAATCCATCCATAATTGCTTATTTAAATATTTATTAATTTCATCTATTACTGTTTTTATTTGTTGATGTGTCATAAACTTCTCCAGATTCTACCCTAACTGTCTGTAACTAATGCCGTATTAAATTCTAAACTGCAGGCAAAAAGCGGAAGGACATTTCACTGCCAGTCCGCTCTTTTGACTTCCAAGCTAAGCTCTATCCAGTTTGTCTTTTCGTACTCCACATTTCTGCACGAAAGGCCGATGCCAATGTTTCATAAATTACCACTCATCAAAGCAGCTGCCAAAATAATAATCCCGCAGGGCACAATAACTGCGCCCAGAATTTTTATTACAATTGGAGCCGGCGCTTATTCCTTTTATGATATTAAATACATTTCCCATTGTTTCATCCTCCATGATTTACTCAATATGCCTGCTCTTGTGCGTACATTCATGAAATTTTTCCGTTACCTTTAACTTCACGTTCATACATCTGCTCCTGCGACAGCACCCATTCCCAGTTCTTCTACCATAATCTCATCATCAAGAGAATACAGTTCTGCCTCAAAATCGAGAGATATATAATCCCTTTCCTGACCATCTGGAGCATAATAAGTTATACGAATTGAAAAGATAATCTGATACGCTCTTTTGACTTCAGGACTATACAATGGAAGAAATATTTGGTTTCATCTTTATTTACTCCTTACTTTTCCTTACAATTTCCAGCAGTTAGCCCCATTTGTCAAATTTTGATGCTCGCCAGTATATTATAGAAAAATATATTTATCCCTGTTCATGCGCCTATTCCGATTCTGATAAAAGTGCAGGAACCCCCTCATAATGTAACTTGGGAAGATTTTCAGTTTTATTAAAATAAAAATCTATTTGCTGATTTTTCCCCCTAATTCCAGATTCTGGTAACCAGCTGCAAACAATAACCTCATAATTTCCATTTTCAATATCTAACTTAATGTCTGCCTTACTTTCCTTTTCCCATCTTAAAAGAACATACAAATCCCTAAAATATACACTATTATCTGTTACTTTCAAACAAAGTTTAAGTGCATAATCTGGATCTAAACTTTCGATATCCGGCTGAATATTTTGATATATATTTAAATTAAAGTCTCCAGGTGTTCCAGTAGCTATTCCAACAATAGAACCCTCATATATATGTTTTATTACGTCTTTGGGATCATAATAATGTTCTTCCAAATAATTCTCACCTTCTTCAATATGTTTTACTGACTGTGGTGAATAGAAAATAATCCCCAGACCCGATATTGAAATTTGAAATTGCTCCTTCTTCATAGTCATTTCTCCTTTATTAATTTTCAATTTTAATTTTTTGAATCACAGTTTCCTAAATCTTCTGTCTCTGATTTATTATCTGTCATATTTTCTTTCTGCTTTTTTGTTCAGAAAGAACGACTGGAAACTATTAACAAAATGGTGATTTTGCGCACCCCCGATAATTTTTACATTGTTCAGAAAATGCACACTGTCAAGACTAGATTACCTGGTAATTAACAATATAAGAATTTCCACATTGCAGATTGAATAATGTGGGCAAAACTATTGGGACTTTTTCATATTACCTGAATGTAGGCGCGACTTATAATAATTCATCATGATGTTTCGTACCTTTCAATGAATCTACCCATCTTTTTGCAATACCGCATCCGTGCAAGGTTTTTTCATGGCTAAAGCCTAAAAGGTAACTTGTTTCAAAATCAGTGACATAAAATTCATCAAAAGAATCACCCTGATCAATGAGTTTAAATAAATCCCTCCCATTTTTATTCAAAAACACATCTTCCTCGTCATCAACATCAAATTTCCTTATCCTTATAATCCCAATCTACAAACTCATCAATAATAGCCCATGCATATGAATCACGCAGCACAGAATAATCAATCAAATGTCCCCATAGAACGCCTTCCATGCCTCCATCTGTATATTTTTGGTAAATATTATTTTTAATATGTCCCGCCTGTTCTGATGAAAGTATTTCAATGGGGATTTTCCAATTTTCAGCTACTTTTTGAATTTCTTCATACATTTTAAATAATCCCTTCAAAACACACTTTTTACAAAATATTTTAACAGCGTCACTTCGCCAGCTCATAATAAAGCCCTTTCCTCGCCATAAGCTGTTCATGCGTTCCCTCCTCCGCTATGCCTTTATTGCTGATGTACAGTATGCGGTCGGAATTGCGTATGGTTGACAGCCTATGCGCGACGATAAACGCCGTCTTGTCTTTTATCAGTATGTCCAGTGCTTCTTGAATGAGAAGCTCGGTTTCAGTGTCAATGGCGCTTGTCGCCTCGTCAAGAATGATTACCGACGGATTTTTCAGCACAATCCTTGCAAAGCTTATAAGCTGCTTTTCACCCGCGGACAGCCCTGCGCCACGCTCCTCAAGCTCATGCATATATCCGCCGTTCAGCCTTTGAATGAATTTGTCAGCAAAGATTGTCTTTGCCGCCGCGATACATTCCTCGTCGGTCGCCTCTTTCCTGCCGTAGCGGATATTTTCGAGCACTGTCCCCTTAAATATAAACGGATCCTGCATCAATACGCCGACCTCTTTACGCAGCGAATAAATTTCCGCGTCACGCACGTCAATGCCGTCAATAGTCACGCTGCCCTCCTTGACATCATAGAACCTCGTAAGCATATTTATTATCGTCGTCTTTCCAGCGCCCGTAGGTCCTACAAGCGCTATTGTCTCGCCTGGCGTCACGTGGAGGTTAAAGTGTTCCAAAATATTAACGTCGTCTTCATACGCAAATGTGACGTCGTTAAAATCCACCCTGCCTTTTACGTTTTTTAGCTCAACCGCGTTTTCCCTATCCTGTATCACCGAGGGGTAATCTATGGTGTCAAAAACCTGCTCCAGATTAGAGCTTACCTGCGCAAGCTCCTGAATGATAGTTGACAGCTGTGAGAGCGGATCCTGAAAGGCGCTCATATACGTCGTAAATGTGATAACAACGCCCGCCGTAATCAAGTCATTGCCGCCGAGGATAAGCGCAAGCGCCACACCGTATATGCATAATGTGCCCACATTCCAAAATGCCATTACTACAGGCTGGTTTAAGCGGGAGCGCTTCACAATGTCCCACCACATGTCAACGCTTTCCTCGTGGATATCCCTGTATGTTTCCTTGTTGATGTCAATGCGGTTGTAATTTTTGACTATCTGCTCGCCCATTATGGACTCCACCAAAAAAGCTGTGCGGTTTGAATTTTTCAGCCTGTGCACTGTGTACATTTTGCGCAGAACGGCGCGCAGGACAAACACGACCGTCATCATTGGAATAATCGTGGCAAACACTATCAGCGTAAGCATGGGGCTCAGCGAAAGCATAAACACCGTCACCACTATGATTTTCACAATGTATATCGCAAACATCATAACGTAATTTGAAAAAAAGTCCGCAAGCCCATTGATGTATTCCGTGACGCGCACTACTATCTTGCCGTCGGGGCGGTTGTCAAAATAGTCAAAGGAAAGCCGCTGCAGCCTTTCAAATATGTCAGTCCTGATATTCGTGATAATCAAAAGCCCCATTTTGCCCATGCTCCGCGACTGTATAAAAGTGGAAATGATTTCCACCGCCGCAAGAAGCACCAGCCCCGCGCCCACGAGCGCAAGCTGCCTATAGTCATTATTTACAACCGTCTCGTCAACTATCAGCTTTAAAAGCCTTGGTGGGAAAAGCGAAACTATAGACGCCGCAAGCATCATACAGGTGACAAGGAGCAAAATCTTTTTGTAGGGCAGAATGTATTTTATTGTCCTTCCTAACTGCTTTATGTCTATCTTTTTTTCTATTTTTTCATCTTCAAAAAATGTATTGCGCTTAGCCATTATTTTCCCCCGCTCTTTTCTGCAAGACTGTCATAATCCACCACTGACGCCTGCTGCTGTTGCTGCACATTGTAGACATGGACAAAGCTTCCGCCGAGCGCCATCAGCTCCTTAAATGTGCCCCTCTCAGTGATTTCACCGTCGCGCATGTACAGTATTTCATCGCAGTTTACTACCGACGAAAACCTGTGCGCCGTGATTATAACTGTCTTTTCCTTAAAATTGTCCTCAATGTCTTTTAGCAAAATACGCTCTGTGTTTACATCAAGCGCGCTGGTGGAGTCGTCTAAAATAAAGACTGGCGCATTTTTGTGGAAAGCCCTCGCAATGGATACCCTCTGCTTCTGCCCGCCCGAAATGCCCAAGCCTCTCTCGCCCACTATGGTTTTGTAGCGGTCAGCAAGCGCGTCGATGAATTTTGCCGCCTGCGCATGCTCCGCCGCCTGAGTAACCATGCGCTCGTCAATGTCAGACCTGCTGTATGCGATATTCGACTCTATCGTGTTTGAAAACAGAAATACGTCCTGAAATACATAGGAGTACATTCTGCGCAGGCTGTCAAGCCCAAATTCCTTTATGTCGTGTCCGTCTATGGTAATGCTGCCGCCCGTGATGTCGCGCGTGCGCACAAGCGTCTTTAAAAGGACACTCTTTCCAGAGCCTGTTTCCCCCACAATGCCAAGCTTTTTGCCGTAAGGAACGCTTACATTTATGTCCTTCAAAATTTCCTGTCCGTCAATATTAAGCGACACGTTTTTTAGCTCAATGTCAGGCGCATCGCACCTAAGGCTTTGCTCCCCGCTGTCAGGGACATTGCTGCTTTTTTCCATAAAATGCTTCAGCTCCAAGCCCGCTATTGTCTGCTGCTGCATATTGAAAATATGATTGTTCAAGCCCGTGATGTTGTTCATAATCCTTAGCACATATGTAGATGAGGACAAAATATATCCCACGGTCATATATCCGTTCATAACTAAGACAGCGCCGATAATAATAGTCCCGATATACGCTATTTGCTTTATGGAATTAAACGTCAAGTCAAATTTTGACGAGAGCCAAATCTGCTGCAGGCGGGAATTGAACAGATTTTGGTTAGAAACGCCAAACTTCTCCTTTTCCAGCTCCTCGTTTGTGAATGAGCGCACAATGCGCACCGCCGCGATATTTTCCTGAACGGTCAGGTTCATCTCTGAGCTTTTGCTGCGGATATCCTGAAAATTTATGCGCGCCTTTTTCTTGAAGTCGAGCACTGCCTTTACCAGAAACGGCATCAATATCAGCGGAATTACGATAAACGAAATGTTTATGCCCGCAATCAGTATGAGCGTGACCGCCAGCATAAATACCGCGTCGACAAGATAGGGAAGCCTGTGCGCGAAAAGCTCCTTAAACATAATGGTGTCGCTGTTTAAAATCTGCAGAAGCTCGCCTGAATTATAGTCTGAAATGGTTGCGGAATCCAGCTCCATCAGCTTGCCGTATGTTTCATAGCGAAGCTCTGTTTCCAGCTTCAAGCCTATCCACTCCTGCATAAGGTCGCGCGCATATATAAATCCAATCCTTATAGCAACAAGCAGGATATAAACCGCCGCAATCGACCAAAAAAGCTTCATGCTGTGCGCGCCGCCAAACCTGCCTGTAAGCAGAAAATGGAACATTCCGCCGCTGTCATCAGCAATCTGCCCGCTCTGTATGACAAAGTCAATCAGTATCCCTGTCAAAAGCGGGAGCAGAAGTTCGGCATAAATGCCTAAAAGACTCAGCAGCTCCGCAAATACCGCAACAGGCATGCTTTTTTTGAAAAATTTGTATCCAAATCTTAAAGTTTCCATTTTGAGCCCGCTTTCTCTTAAAATTTATTTTATATTGTATCACAAGTATATATGCAATTCTATCTGATTTTGACAAAATACTGCCAAAATATTACCAAAATTTTTAAAAATATTGTTGACATTCCCGCAAGATGATAGTATGGTATTAATTACATTGTAACAAAAATAAAAGTTAAATATCAGAAAGGAGGTAAAATTATGATTAAATCAGTTACAGTTGTATCAACAAAATCAATAATGTATTTTATCAGTAAAATTACCTCCGAATATAATCTTAGTTAGA
>CANQHZ010000095.1 GCA_947623805.1 uncultured Lachnospiraceae bacterium
GCAGCTCACGGCTCACTGCATAAATACCATAAATAAATCCCAATTCATCACAAGCCTCAATCCGCAGCTCCCCATCCCGCACCAAAACCTCATAAGCCTCCGCCCCAAGCTCTCTCTCGCATACATCCAGACAAATCCTGTCCCCAGCCACCTTAGCCGGCAAACAGACAAAGCCCAAATCACGCTCCAGATTCTTCATCGCGCGTCTCACAGGCACAGTATCATAATCCCCCGCCAAATTCACAATCTCACTCGCCTGATTAATCCTCATATCAATCTCTCCCACACCTACGGACAACCTATGCATGCCTTTTTAGTTCTAGCAAATAACCCAAGCCAGAAACAGCTTGCCCACACTCTCCTCTTTCTGCCATGCTGCTTTTTCAATCTCAGCCAACAGCCTAGCCAATCCAAAAGCAGCTCACTCACACTTTCCTCTTTCTGCCCTACTGCTTTTTCAGTCTCAGCCAACAGCCTAGCCCGAGCAGGGACATATACCCCATAAGGACCTTGGGAAACGTCGGTACTTAGCGAAATAAGCTGCAAAAGCGTAGCTCCTTTTGCAGCGCCATTGAGCTTAGTACCGCTACGTTTCCCACTGAGCGCAAGCGATGTCCGCGTGGGGTATATGCCCCTGCTCGGGCGACCTCCTGCCAAAACCCAAACACAATGGGCGCCACCACAGACGCCCATTATGTTTATCGCAAATCACCTAAATCAAAGACTCATACAACTTAGTAATATCCTCCACACTAGTCTCTTTCGGATTCCCCGGCCTGCACGCATCATCATAAGCCGACTGCGCAAGGAACGGAATATCCTCCCTCTTAACAATCTCCTTCAAATCCGCCGGAATCCCCACATCCTGCGAAAGCTTCTTCACAGCATCAATAGCCGCCTTCCTATACTCCTCCTGCGACATAGCATCAACACCTTCAACTCCCATAGCCCTCGCAATCTCACGATACTTCTCCCCAGTAGCCTCCGCATTATACTCCATAACAGTCGGCAGAATAATCGCATTCGCAATGCCATGCGGCGTATCATAAAGCGCGCCAAGCGGGTGAGCCATAGAATGTACGATACCCAAGCCTACATTTGAAAATCCCATTCCCGCTACATACTGCCCAAGCGCCATATCAGCCCTTCCCTCAGGCGTATTAGCCACAGCGCCCCTAAGCGAACGCGAAATAATCTCAATTGCCTTAAGGTGGAACATATCAGACAGCTCCCACGCGCCCGCCGTAATATATCCCTCAATAGCATGCGTCAAGGCATCCATACCAGTCGCAGCCGTAAGTCCCTTAGGCATCGTAGACATCATCTCAGGATCCACAAACGCAACCACAGGAATATCCTTAGGATCTACGCAAACCATCTTGCGGTTTTTCTCCGCGTCAGTGATAACATAATTAATCGTAACCTCCGCAGCCGTACCAGCCGTCGTCGGCACTGCAAAAATAGGCACAGACTTATTCTTCGTCGGTGCAACGCCCTCAAGGCTTACAACATCTTCAAAGTCAGGATTTGCAATGATAATGCCGATTGCCTTTGCCGTATCCATTGACGAGCCTCCGCCGATTGCGATAAGGTAATCAGCGCCAGACTTCTTAAACGCCGCCACACCCGTCTGCACATTCTCAACCGTAGGATTCGGCTTGATGTTTGAATATACCTCATAGGTGAGGCTAGCGCCATCCAATACGTCAAGCACCTTTTTTGTAACGCCGAACTTTACAAGGTCGGGATCTGAGCACACAAAAGCCTTTTTAAAGCCGCGCCCCTTCGCCTCAGCCGCAATCTCCGAAATTGCGCCCGCTCCATGATAAGAAATTTCGTTCAGTACAAATCTGTTTGCCATAATACTTCTCTCCTTTTTTTATTATTTTTTAGGCAGCTGCAAAACGCGCACTTCACAATACGAATTTCGCATACGCCTATATTTTTTATTTTTTAACAGGCATTATTTCTCATACAAAAACTTTTCAGGCAATGTAACCTTGAAATCCTTTGCAAGATTGCGGAAATCATCAGGCGTGATTGTCTGCAGCTTGTCGGGACGCATTGAGAGCATTTTTACAAGGATTTCCGCCGACTTCTCTACCGTATGCATAAGCCCAAAAGTAAGGTCAAAATCCTCGCCTGCCGCGAACATTCCGTGATGCGCCCAGATTGCGACATCATAATCCTTCATAAGCTTGCTGGTAGCGACCGCTATATCCCTGCCGCCCGGAACCATCCAAGGCACTACGCCGATGCCGCCTGGAAATACTACGGGACACTCTGTAGCCATTTCCCAAAGCTCCCTCGTGAAAACCTCATCCTTCAGCGGAAGTACAAAGGTAAGTGCAATCACATTTGTCGTGTGCGCATGGTAGATAACGCGATACTTGCCGCCTGATACCTCTTTCTTGACCTCATGATTCATCAGATGAGAAGGCAACTCAGATGTAGGCCTGCCACCGTTTACAAGTCCCCAAACTATGCGATAATTCTCACCCTTTTCGTCAACCTCTATCATACACATAGAATCCTCGGGCTTTATAATGACATTGCGGAAATACTTACCACTTCCCGTCACAAGGAAATACTCGCCTGCAAGCTTAGGAACGGAGGTGCCGATTGGCTGCCACTCCTTCACCTCAAAGTTCTCCTTTACCTGATCTACTTCCTCGGGCTTTACACGGTAAGAAAGGTTGCCGCCGTTTCTCTCGTGCCAGCCCTGTTCCCAGCCGTCGTTTGCCATGCGGATAAAGCCTTGTACAAATTCTGCGTCTAAAAATTTCATAAGATATTACTTCCTTTCCAATATATTTTTACATATTTTTTAATATTTACGAAACTCCATTCAACAACGTAGAATTTAGTCAAAATATATAAAATAAGCGGCGTCTTGCAGCTTGCGGCACCTAGCCGCGTTTTTATATATTTTGACTAAATTCGGCCAGTTTTGAACACATTTCACAAGTGCCTATATATTAAATAATATACGTTTTCTCAACCGTCCGAGTTTGTGCGAAATATACAAAAACGCGACTTGGTGCGTGATACGAATCGTCGCTTATTTTGTATATTTCACCCAAACTCTACGTTATCAAATAGCGTTTTTCAAATACTTGTATGCCTATATCAATAAAATCATTTATCTCGTAATAACATCTACAGGCACATCAAAAATTTTTGCGACCTTCAGTATCGTGTCGATGTGTCTTCCAACTGCTGCTGCCATATGGTGGGTAGGTCCTGCCTCGCTCCATCTGTTGCAGAACTCGCGCGCGCCGCAGCTGAAACGCATGCGCATATTTGTATCGCCGAATGTGAAAATTGGTCCTTCCTCATTAATGCCCTCGGCTACTACAAATTTGAAATGACCGTCTTTGTCCTGCGTGATGCCTAAGTATGTGATTGGTCCTGTGTACGGATAGAACTGTGTCAGATAGCCGCCGCCCGTCTTGCCGTGGAATACGGGTACGATTTTCATTGTCGGCTTTCTGTCTGAAATATCAGCATCGCCTGAACCGCTGTGTCCTATTATGCAGAGGTCTTTTTCAAAGTCGATAGAGTACATCTCTGAAAGCTGCCCTGTGCCCGAAATAGTTTTGAGAATGCTCATTGCCATGGCAACCTTGATATCGCCCTCAACCGCGCACGCAACGCCCTGTTTAATCAGCATGGAAAAAGCGGGAATAAGCATGCTGTCCAAAACGCCTGCCTTGCCCTGCGCAAAGCCGTCATAGTGAGATGCGATAAAGGCAATCTGCTCATCTTTAACCCACTGTTCAAAAGCGACTACATATTTAGCCATATCCCAGACCTTTTCTACAGTGCCGCCGCCCTCAATGTCAAAGGTGTCAAGGATATCCTGCGCCTTTTCGCGGATAGCGGTCTCGTCTGTGATATTGTCGGCAATCGCCCACATTTTTTCCCAGTCAAACTGCTTTGTGTAGAGGAACATTCTGTGATAAAGGTTTGTCTCGTCGATATACAAATCCATCATGCCAGGATACGGCCGCCCAATCTGCGCCAGATTGGTGTCACGGAAGCGGCGACGCACCTGAGCCGCGCGGCACCAGTCTTCTATTTCAGCCTGCACCTGCGGATCTCCGCCCTCAACTACGCCCGTGATGACAGCATGGCGCTTGCCGGCGCGCTCCAAATCGGCTACCATCTCGCCCACGGCGCCGCACGCATACAGCTCGCCAAGCCATGTCGCCGTATCGGTATTTGCGTAATCAGGCGCTTTCTTTTTCTGCACATTTACCAGCACGACAGGCACGTCCAAATCCCTTACCGCGGGCAGCATATTGTAAGACGTAGCATATGTCAAAAGCTGCAATATTACAAGGTCAACATCAGCCGCGCGGAATTTGTCGCCCGCCGCCTGAGCCAGCTCCTTTGTGGTGACAATGCCGCCGTCAACGATTTCCACAGTGTCGGGAATCGTCTTTTTAAACGCGTCGTACTGTGCGTTAAACTCCGGCACAAGCGACGGAAACTGCGGCAGATACGCCCCCAGCGCAATGGAAAAAACGCCGACTCTTGCTTTTGTGTTTACTAACATAGTTAAGCCTCCTTATTATTAAATATTTTTATTTCAAAAGATTTCATAACGCATTTTCTTGCATCAGCCAAACTTTCAAGTTCACTGTTCCTAATCATCTGCGACATCAGATTTCCGACTGCCGTAGCCTCGCCCGGTCCCGCGTATACCTTCTTTTGTGCGGCATCAGCGGTAAGCTGGTTTAAATATTCCGCATTAGAGCCCCCGCCGATAATATGAATACTGTCATACACTTTACCTGTATTCGCCTCAAGATCCTTCACGGTCCTGCCATAGCACTCCGCAAGGCTTTGGTACACAACTGCCGCGACCTCGCCCAAGGTTTCAGGACACTGCTGTCCGCTCCGCGTACAATACGCCTTAATCTCCTCCGTCATATTCTGCGGTGCAAGGAAACAGTCGTCATTGACGTCAACACGTGACGGAAAGGCTTTATTTTCCTCAGCCATCTCGCAAAGCTGGGCAAATGAATAGCTGTCGCCCGTTTCATGGCGGACAGACTGTATCATCCAAAGCCCCATAATATTTTTTAGATACCTGAAACGGTACTCATAACCGCCCTCATTAGTGAAATTCGCAAGCCTGCTCTTTTCATCGCAATGCGCAGTTTCAGACTCCACGCCCATAAGCGACCATGTGCCCGAGCTTATATAAAGTGGGGCAGCCTCATCGGACGGCGTCGCCATAACCGCGGACGCCGTATCGTGGCTTGCGCACATAACCACCTCACAGTCAAAGCCGACCTCTTTTTGTATTTCACTCTTTAAATTTCCTACTTTAGTCCCTGGCATGTTAAGCGGCATAAAAATCCTATCAGGATATCCAAGACGCGCAATCAACTCCCTGTCCCACTGCTTATCGACAGGATTTACAAGCTGCGTGGAAGTCGCATTAGTATATTCCGAAGCCTTGACGCCCGTAAGCAGAAACTGGAAATAATCAGGCAGCATCAAAAACGTCTCCGCCCGCTCCAGCAGCCCAGGCGTCTGCTGCTTAACCGCCATCAGCTGATAAATAGTATTGAACATCTGCTTTTGTATGCCGGTTCTCGCATAAAGCTCCTTTTCCGGAATAATCTCATAAACCTTTTCGTCCATCCCTGCCGTGCGGCTGTCACGATACCCGTATGTATCGCCAAGCACCCCGTCATTC
The DNA here is from genome assembly GCA_947623805.1 of uncultured Lachnospiraceae bacterium. Classification (GTDB taxonomy): domain Bacteria; phylum Bacillota; class Clostridia; order Lachnospirales; family Lachnospiraceae; genus COE1. The sequence continues at coordinate 5,714 of CANQHZ010000095.1, forward strand.
CCATCAAGCAGCACATAATCCACAGCCCACGTGTCAATTGCCATGCTCACAGGAATTTTACCGCACTCCCTGCACTTCTTCATGCCATTGCATATCTCCGCAAATAAATGCTCCACATCCCAAAGCAGCTTTCCGTCCTGCTTTTTCATGCCATTCTCAAAGCGGTAGATTTCTTCAAGCTGCATTTTCCCATCCTCTAAATGCCCCAATATATGCCGCCCGCTTGATGCCCCGATATCAACCGCCAAATAATAATTTCGCATACCTTCCCCCATTTCCGCGCCACCCGCGCCCATTTTTCATACTGATATAATGATACCAGATTTTACCTCTAAATTCCAGACAATAACCTTACAAAAAAATTATATATATCGCACAAATATCCCTGCACACAACCATCAAAAATTAGCAGTGTCGTTCTCCTCATTTAATCCATTTTTCAATCCATCCTTTATGATATTAATCAAATATTCCGATTTCCGAAAATCTCCGTCTTTGAATATTGCACAAGCAGCTACCAGTGCATTTCTTGTATAAATCGCATTTTGTTCAAATAATGTACGATCAATCGGCATACCATGACTGTCTGCAAATTGGCATATAAATGTTATGGTGGTCCGTGTGTTTCCTTCGCGAAAGCAATGTATTTTCCATAAATCAGCAGTATCCTGCGCTAATTTCTCTGCCTGTTCATCTAATGACATATCCAACCAATTCCGACTGTTCATCTTTTTAAGAATTGCGTCTGTCTGTTTTTCTATCTCATGTGGCTCTGCATAATCTATAGACATATATCCTAAAAGCGCTTCTTCTTTTTCCATTGACACAGTTCGGAGCTGTCCAGCCCATTCATACAAGTCACTAAAAATATATTTATGCATCTTGCAATAATGCGCCAAATCATAATTTCCCAACAATGGTGAATACGCTAAGTCATGGATTCTCGCGCACGAAAATTCAACTTCTGCCTGTTCGAGCATATCACTGTCTTTAATTCCCAGCTTGTTTTTAAGTATATCACAATCGTCAAAAAAATACGGATCACGCATTTTACTTTGCCTCTTTTACTTTGTATTTCCGATAAAGCACTTCTCTAATATCCGCTCCCGTAATCTCACCATTTTTTTCTTTTTCAACAAGCTCCAAAAATTCATCGGATGGCTTAATACCATCCACTTGCACTATACCAATCGCATAATCCCACGCCTTACAATTATCCATATCATTAATATTCCTTTCTGTAAGCTTATCACCCTATCCTCTTTACATTATCAATTATACCGCATTGTGCATACATTTCAACCTTAACATATTATGCCCTATTTATGCCTACCACACCCTCTAAATAATACCCATTCATCAAAAAACAACACTACATCTAAATTTCACCAACAGCCCCACATTAAAACAACACCACATTGAAGTTTCGCCAACAGCCTAGCCCGAGAAAGGGCATATACCCCATAAGGACCTTGGGAAACGTCGGTACTTAGCGAAATAAGCTGCAAAAGCGCAGCTCCTTTTGCAGCACCATTGAGCTTAGTACCGCTACGTTTCCCACTGAGCGCAATCAAAACGGAAAGATTTTCTAAGGCGTTAAAAGACAACGCCTAAGAAAATCTATATTCCGTTTTCGGAGTTGTGCTTACGCACACAACTCCTCGATGTCCGCATGGGGTATATGCCCTTTCTCGGGCACCTCACCCCAAACACTAAATAAAATATTTAAAATACTTTACGTAATACCGCTAACCTCTCATCATCATCGTCTTTGAGCAACCGCCCCACAATCCGCGCCGCCTGCTCCGCTCCTTCCTTATTCAAATGCACCCCATCCGCCTGATAAAACCTCCTGCTTCGCTCATCACCCAGACAGCTAATCGAGCTTTTCATAACACCATTCAAGTCAAGACACACAACATTCTCACTATCCGCAGCCTCCTTCATAGCCAAAACATACTCATCAAACCTCTCCAGCGCGCACACCCCATCAAGCAAAGGCACAGCCGTCACCAAAATCGGCTCCGCCCCCCTACCGCGAACCAGCGAAACATACCTTTTCAGCTCACTCTTATACTCCTCAACCGTCTCAAACCTCTCAGGACAATCCGCATTACAGTCATTATGCGCAAACTGAATCATAACAAAATCCCCAAGCCGCAAATGTCCTAAAATATCCTCCAGCCTGCCCTCATCCGCAAAGGTGCGCAGACTCCTTCCTCCCATAGCGCAGTTGTCCACAATCAGCTCAGGCAGCACATACCGCCTCTCCTGCCCAAACGGGCAATTCTCGCGGTGCTCCTCCACGCAAAGCTTTCCGCCGACAGCCTCCGCAGCCAGCATCTGCCCCCAGCCAAAAAGCCCGTCGTCACCGTCATCATAGCTCTGCATAATCGAATCTCCCGCAAGATAAAGCACAGGTCTTGCGCTCTGGGCAGGCAGTACATTCTTAAAATCCATATCGCTCGCATAATAAAACGAAGGATACACAGGCTGATTGTAACAGTTGTTCTGCCACGCCACACCGCAACGGTACTGAGTATCCTGCATCAGCGTAAACAGCTTGTGCGGCGCCTCGTCAGTGCTCGTGTAAATGCGCACGGCGCTGCTGTCTTCAAGCCTCAGCAGAAGCTGCTCCCTGTAATCGCCAAAAATATCCGCGACAAGACAAGGATTACCCTTTGTCCCATTGTTCGTCATAGTGCCCTCAGGCTCCAGCATAACGCCGCGCCGCAGATCGCAAACCCTGCCGATCTGGTTATTCTTCTCCGCATTGCCCAGATAGTCGGCTCCGTCGGTAAGCTGCGTAGTCAAATCACCCGACCAGTAAATCCTCATATTGGTAGACGGCGCAGGGACATCAAGCTTGTTACCCTTGCAATCCATCACGTCATTCACCCATACCTGCAGGCCGCGCACGCCGTCGACAATATCGCCCACCATGCAGCGCCCCAAATCACCCTCATAATATTCGCCAAAGTATGCCTCGCCCGTCTCCGCATCACGCAGTGCATACCCATAAGGCACAGAGCTTCCCTCCTCAAAGACATTGAATATCTCTTTTCCAGGGCGGTCAGGATCGATATCCGCGACATGCATAGCGTCTCCATGCCCAAGCTTTACAATCCTGCCGTCAGGCATCTTATCACGTGCGGAATACAAAAGGCTGCCGTCATGGTCTATCGCCGCCGCGCCGTAAATTATCTCCATGCAGCCGTCTCCGTCAATATCAGCCGCAGAAAGGCTGTGGTTTCCCTGTCCCGCCAAATCGCCATAGACAGGATCAGTGCCCATAGTTTCATGGCTCTGCGGATTAAACGGATTATCCATTCTCACAAAGCCCGAATCCGCACGCCATTCCTCCTTAAAGCGGTTCTCAAAGAAGGAATACGCCACCACGCACGCCCTTGTATAATATCCCCTGCAGAAAACCATATATGGGCGCTCGCCGTCAAGGTAAGCCACACCCGCCAAAAACCTGTCAACCCTGTTGCACGGCTCAATCCTGCGCCAAGCGTAATCTCCCCACAAAAGACCGTCGTCAGTCCTGCCAGGCACATAGCGTATCGTATCAAGCTCCTGCCCTAGACCGTCAAACATGGTAAGATACTCAGGTCCCTCATATATAAAGCCTTCAAACTCATCAAGGCGGTTGCGCGCGTCACGCTTGGGCGCCCATTCTGAAATAAAATAATCAACTAAGCTTTCCGCGTCCTGAGCACTGAGCGGATATGAATAACGCACAGGTATGCCGAAGCATTCCTCCAAGGTCTGCGGCCAGTGTCCTGCCTTTACCTCGTCATGCTGCTGCCAGCCCGCAAACATCTCAATCAAGTGCCTGCGGTAATCCTCTGTGCTGCACACATAATTGTCATCATTGGAATACCCCGCGTCCAAATCCTCCTTGAGCATGGTAATATATTTCTCGCTCAAAACAGTCCCGTCAGCCGCATAGCGCGTCATTTTTGTCCCAGGCGCCGTCTTCAAAGCCATCTCAGCCCTGCCGTCGCCGTTGAAATCATACACCATAAACTGCGTATAATGAGCGCCCGCCCTGATATTCGGTCCCATATCAAGCCGCCACATGAGCGTGCCATCAAGCTTATAACAGTCTATAATGCAGCGCCCCGTATATCCGCGCTGGCTTACATCCTTGGAATTGTCTGGATCCCATTTGACAATAAATTCATATTCGCCGTCGCCGTCAACATCGCCTACGCTCATGTCATTGGCGCGGTACGTAAATTTTTCTCCCGCAGGCGTCACACCGTCCTCCGGTTTAGTGAGCGGCAAATCAATATAGTTGTGCTTCCATGGTTTCACTTCTTTGCAAGGCGGCTGCTCTTTTCCTGCATACAGCGCCGCAACGGCATAAAAGTCGTCCTCTGTCCCGTCTTTGTCCAGATAGCTGGTGCGGTCCGTCACTACTGCAATCGCCTTTTTGTTTTTGTACACAACGAAGTCCGCCCCTGCAAGCCCTGTCTGCGTATAACCGTTTACCTCGTCACGCAAAAGACGCCAGCTCAGGCACACTCCGTCTGACGTGCATACCGCTATCAGGCCGCGCCCGAGCTTTTCCAGCTGCGGTCTCGGGATATGCCCTACAGGCGTCATAATCTGCGCGCTCTCAGCAAGCACCTCTCCGCTGTCCGAAAGCGCCTGAACCTTCAAATAATATGGGATATCCGTAGAACGCCTGAACCTGTACGTTGTCAGCTCCACCGGCGAAAGCTCCTTGAAAATATGAGCCGGAGTATCCCTGTCCGTCCACAACACACGATAACTATGCGCCCCCGAAACCTCATTCCATTTAAGCGTAACGCCGTCAGCAGACAGCTCTGTAAGGAAAACCTGTATATTCTCCTCCATATCGATTTACCTCCCACTAAAATAGGTATTTATATAGTTCTATTCGAAAACGTAGAATTTAGTCAAAATATATAAAATAAGCGACGTCTTGCTGCGTAGCGGCACCTAGTCGCGTTTTTATATATTTTGACTAAATTCGGACGGCCTAGAACCCCTTCCACAATTACCAAAAATCAAATCACCTTTAATCAAAAGGACTGCCGCAAAATGAATATATTAATTACATATTGCAGCAGCCCTCTCATCTTTCTAAATTAACTTTGACTATTTTGCATGATAAGCATCATTAACTTCCTGCTTCATCTGTGAACCGCCCTGGCTCTCCCAAGTAGCAACCGCCGCCTGGAAACCATCCCAGTCAATCGCGCCCGTAATGTACTGTGTACGCGCATCGCTGATAGTCTGAGCTAAAATCGTGCCATAGTTTGCATTAGCCTCAGATGTCGTCAGATATTGCTCAGCAGGATTAAATACAGCCTTCTCAGCCGATCTCTCCATTGCCTCATCGCAAGCTATATACGGCTCTGTCTTTGCCGCGCCTACTGTTCCATCCAAAATGTAAGGAATATATGCAACAGCCTGATTTAATCCCTGGTGAGGATAGTTGGCCTGCTCAAGATCCTCATGCATAACCGCGCCACCGTCTTCACCGATTTCATAGGTAAGACCTTCAATACCATAGTCAGCAAGAGCCCTCATCTCTACAGAGTTCATCTGATCGAGGAACTTTAAGCAGTTCTTTACATCGTCCTCTGTCTTAGCGCCATCCTTCGTGATTAAGAAGTATCCGTTGTAAACCTGTACTGCTGCCGTGTGGCCATTGACAGGACCTACAAGTTCCATGCTTGCAATTTCATCAGGATTTGTAACGCTTGCTACATTGTTGTTGATGAAGTACAGCCATGCACGACGTCCCGCGCTGTCAAGACAGTCAACAATACTTCCTGCCTCGCCTCTCTGAACTGCCTGGCCCCAGTCGCTTGTCTGAACCGTAACAAAATCCTTGCGGATTAAGCCGTCATCATAAAGCTTCTTCATCCAGTCAAGAGCTTCCTTGTACTCGTCTGTCTCATGTACGGGAACTAAATCTCCATCCTTCTCAACCCAGCCGTAGCCGCAGCCAAACCAAGTCTGGATAATATCCATCCAGCCTGTGTACTCACCTACAGACTCCATACCATATGTATCGTCCTTGCCGTTTCCGTCAGGATCTTCGTAGGTAAACTTGTAAAGCAGATCATAAACCTCGTCAACCGTCTTGGGAACAGAGGTAACGCCTACAGCCTCAGCCCAGTCCTTGCGGTAGCTCAAACCATAACGACCTGTGTTACGAAGCTTGGGAATACCTACTACCTGACCGTTTACCGTCAGCATATCGTATACGTTCTGGGGAGCCTGTGCAAGGTAAGGATAATCACCGCTGTCCAAAAACGGCTTCAAATCCCAGAATGCACCCTGCTGTGCAGCCTGAATTACAGTACCTGAAATAGAACCCGTAGCCGCCATAACCATCGGAATGTTCTCACGGTCCATCAATGCGAGGTTAAAAGTGTCGCCATACGCATCGCTTGCTGAGAAAGTCCAGTTTACAGACACACCTGTATAATCCTCATATGCCTGAATAATCTGGTCTACGTTTGCCCTGCTTGAATCCATCTCACTACCAAAGTAAGACGGAACCATCATGCTGATAACTGCCTTTTCACCGTTACCCGCATCTGCTGTTTCATTGGAAGCCTCAGTAGTGCTTGTTTCTGTGGCCTCACCTGTGCTTGCAGCATTTGTGTCAGACGAGCTTGAGTTTGAGTCCGCCGCAGGTGTGCTGCTTGAACCGCCGCCACACGCTGTAAGCACAGAAGCAACCATTGTCGCTGACATTACTAATGCTAATACACGCTTTTTCATTTTTACATCCTCCTGTTAAAAAATATATTACTTCACAGCCATACGGCCGATCGGTACGTTTTTATATGTTGTCAATTAACCCTTGACAGAACCAACCATTACGCCCGCCGTAAAGAACTTCTGTATAAACGGGTAAACAATCAGAATAGGAACCGTAGCCACTACCGTAGTAGCCATACGCACTGCCTTTGTAGGCGGGCTGCCTGCCGCGCCCCAGTCAAAGCCCGCGTCCTCCGCAAAGCTTCCTGTCAGGAAAATAATACGGCGAAGTACAATCTGCACTACTTCAAGCTTTGAATCGCTTATGTACATCATCGCGCTGAAGTATGAGTTCCAATGTCCGACAGCGTAGAACAAAGACACTGACGCAAGCACAGGTCCCGAAAGCGGCAGGATAATACGCACAAACGTCTTTAAGTCATTTGAACCATCAATGACCGCAGCCTCCTCCAGCTCCATAGGCAGACCTTGGAAATAATTCTTAATAATAATCATATTAAAAGCGCTCATCGCACCCGGCAGCCACAAAGCCCAGAATGTATTTCTCAAATGAAGCACCTGTGATATCAAAAGGTAGCTGGGCACCATGCCACCGCTGAAAAGCATGATTATGATAACCATATTCATAAAGAAGTTGCGTCCTTTTAAATAAGGACGTGACAGCGGATACGCCATAGTACATGACACAAACATATTGATGAGCGTACCTACTACAGTCACTATCAAGGAATTCCTCAAACCCCTAAACACAGCGCCGTCACGTATAATGTATACATAAGCGTTGAGTGAAAAGTCATGCGGTATAATAAAGAACGGACGCTCTATAATCTCGCGCTCTGTAGCAAATGACGCCCCGAACACATACAGGAAAGGCAACACACAGACAAGCGCGCACGCGGCTACGATTATGTAAAGCACCACCTGTACAGCCTGGTCTCCGGGGCTACGCTTTACTTTGCTGCCATGAGATTTATTATCTTTAATCTTAGTCATTTTCTGCACCCCCC
>CANQHZ010000096.1 GCA_947623805.1 uncultured Lachnospiraceae bacterium
AAGATAGAAGAAATCGAGATACAGATGGATGATGTGAAAAGTCAGATACGCAGCATCCGTCAGGAGAAGATTTCCGGCGACAATATCTATCGGCTCTTGCTGGCCTTTGACGAGGTTTACGGAGCGGCGACCGAAGTGGAGCGAAAAGAATTTATGAGGGCGTTTATCGAGAAAATCGAGCTATATCCACAAAAACGGAAAGACGGTTGCTGGATCAAGAGCATTAGTTTCAATTTCCCTGTTCCGCTAAACGGTCAGGAAGTGACCGAACTTCCCTTGGAAAATGAGACAACTATCGAGACGGTTGTAATGCTTTCCCACAAAAAACCCGACAGCGTAATCAACGTAAAAGTGGAGTTTGGCGAGGGTGAGGGCAAAGTGCCGCTTGATAATATCGCCAAGAGAGCCGAAGCATACAAGCCGAAAGAGCAAGTTACCTACAAGATGATTAAGGAGTACATAGAAGCAAAATACGGCTTCAAAGTACATACCGCATATATCGCAGAGGTAAAACGGGATTTAGGATTGCCGATGTATGATGCTCCCAATGCGGTAGAGGAATTGAAACAGCCGAGGAAACACCCAACACCAGAAAAAGTTGAAGCAATCAAAGATGCTTTGAAGCATTTTGAGGTCATCTGAAATTATGAGCGTATCATTAGAAATAGTGGTACGCTTATTTTTTCGCTCGAATTGCATATTTGAGCTGACTGCCACTTTCTTATATAATGAAGCCAAGAAAGGACGGTGGCGATTATGAGAGAAAAGAAAACGCACTTGTATTTTGACAGCGAGGAAAGAAAGTTATTGCTACATAGCCTTGTGGAATTGAAAAATCAGCTTATTCAACAGGGCAGATATACCGACCCCGTTGACGAACTCATTTTTAAGGTTGTCAACGCTCCTGTTAAGAGAATGAAAATTGAATATGTCTAAGGCACATCACCACGAAGCCGCTTATTCTTATCAAGTTTAAGAGTAAGCGGCTTTTTTGCGTGTTGCAACGAGCCAAGCGGAAATGCTTGCATTTCCATTTGGCGACTGCCACGGTCAGCGATATGCTAATTGAGCTGCGTTCTCTGGTACAGTTTACATAGCCGCCTTGACAAAGCGGCTAAATCTATGCGAAAGGAGGACGCATTCTATGTCAAATTGCAAAGTGATTGCTTTAACCAACCAGAAAGGCGGTGTCGGCAAGACCACCACGGCGGTCAATCTGGGCGTAAGTCTGGCACAGCAGGGCAAGAAAGTTTTGCTCATTGATGCTGATGCACAGGCAAATCTAACCATGTCACTCGGCTACAACAGACCAGACGATTTACCTGTCACGCTCTCCACCATCATGCAGGACATCATAGACGATAAATCTGTTGATGTCGCCCAAGGCATCCTGCACCACGGCGAGGGCGTTGACCTGTTACCGTCCAACATCGAGCTGTCGGGCTTGGAAGTAAGGCTGATTAACGCCATAAGCCGTGAAAGTGTGCTGAAAACCTGCGTGAACGAGGTCAAGAAAAACTATGACTATTGTTTAATAGACTGTATGCCGAGCCTTGGTATGCTCACCATCAACGCACTGGCAGCGGCTGATAGCGTGGTTATCCCTACGCAGCCCCACTATCTTTCTGCCAAAGGCTTAGAGCTGTTGCTTCGCTCCGTGTCGAAAGTCAGACGGCAAATCAATCCGCCTTTGCGGATTGACGGCATCCTTATGACGATGGTAATGCCCCGCACGAACATCTCAAAGGAAATCACCGCCACAGTGAGAAGTGCCTACGGACAGAGGATTAAGGTATTTGATACCCAGATACCCCATTCCATCCGTGCGGTGGAAGCCACCGCAGAGGGAAAGAGCATTTTTGCCTATGACAAAGGCGGCAAGGTAGCCGCAGCTTATGAGCAGTTCGGAAAGGAGGTGGCAGAGCTTGGCGGGAAACAAAAGAACAGAAATCGAACTGACCGCATACGATGACCTGTTTGAAACAGACCAGAGCCGTGAGGAAGCAAAGTTAAGCAAGATACGGGATATTCCAATCTCCCAGATTGACGAGTTTCCAGACCACCCGTTCAAGGTTCTAATGGACGAGGACATGGAGCAACTTATCGATAGTATCAAGCGAAGCGGCGTAATGACCCCTGCTACTGTCCGTCTGAAAGAGGACGGGCGGTATGAGCTTATCAGCGGTCACAGGCGTAAAAAGGCTTGTGAGCTTGCGGGGCTTGAAACGCTGAAATGCGAGGTCAAGGAGCTGACCCGTGACGAAGCGATTATTGTCATGGTGGAAAGCAATCTCCAAAGGACTACCATTTTACCGAGTGAGAAAGCCTTTGCGTATAAGATGCGGCTTGAAGCGATGAACAGGCAAGGAAAACGCACGGACTTAACTTGTTCCCCAGTGGGTAACAAGTTGCAAGGCGTGAAATCATCAGATGAACTTGCCGAAAAAGTAGGCGAAAGTAAAAACCAGATTTTCCGCTATATCCGTCTGACCGAGCTTGTACCCGAAATCCTGCAAATGGTTGACGACAGGCAGATTGCTTTCCGCCCTGCGGTTGAAATCTCTTATCTGACCGAGGAACAGCAATATACCCTGCTTGAAGCCATGAGCTACAACGACGCTACCCCGTCGCTTGCACAGGCTATCAAGATGAAAAAGTTTAACCAAGACGGGAAGCTCACAAACGAGGTTATCCAGAGCATCATGGAGGAGGAAAAGCCGAACCAGAAAGAAAAGCCCGCTTTCCGTGATGAACGGATAACCAAGCTCATACCGAAGTCTGTACCCAGAGGGCAGGAAGCGGATTTTGTGGTAAAGGCGTTGGAGTTCTACAACCGCCATTTGCAGCGGAACAAGGCTCACGAAAGGTAAGCCACACACCGAGGGCGGGGTCTGTCCGTTGGAGGATAGCCATATTTTTTTCGGCTTCCCCCTCTCCACACCTCACCCCCTTGATACTGCCAGTAACTAACCGAAAAAAGAAAGTATTTAAGCTGTCCATGAGGGCAGCTTTTTTTCGGTCAGTAAGGCAAAATTTTTAACAACCTAACAGGAGGTATCTATGAAGTTTTCAAAATTATTCAAAAAGGCTGCGGCTCTTTGCATGGCTGCGGTCACAGCGTTGTCGCTCATCCCTGCGACCACGGCATTTGCCGCAGGCGACATCGGCACGATTAGTTTTTCCCACACCTATGACAGCGGCGGAAACGCCATGAGGTACAATTCGAGTGCCACAATTAACGGCTATACCGCAGGCGGCACGGGCAATTACAAGTACCGTATGTCCGTGGACGGGGAAACGGCGTTCTGTATCCAGCCTGGCGTACCGCTGAAAACGGGAAACACCTTGAAAAAGGCATCTTCCGACACATGGAACGCCTTATCCGCCAACCAGAAAAAGGCTGTCGGGCTTGCCCTGCTCTACGGCTATCAGGGCAACCGCAGCAATCTTACGGGTAGCGATGATGAAAAGTGGGTTGCCACCCAGACCCTTGTATGGGAGTTTGTCACGGGATGCCGTGAAGCCACAGGCTCATACCGCCAGACAAGCACGACAGTCTACAGCCTGCATTTTGGCTCTAACTATGCCAACAGCGGTGCGAGGGCGGCTTACGACCAGATTGTTTCGCTGATGAGTGAGCATAACACCATACCGAGCTTTCTGTCGGGCGGTAAAAATGACATCACGAAGGAGCTTGCCTATAAGGACGGGAAATACAGCATCACGCTGACCGATAAGAACGGCGTATTGTCGGATTATTCCTTTACAAGCTCTGATGCCAATGTATCCGTATCAAAGGACGGAAACAAGCTGACTGTCAGCTCCCAAAAGGCGATAAGCGGCTCTGTCCGTATCACCGCCACCAGAAACGGCGTGCCGACTGTCAGCGACAGTGCAAGGCTCATCGCTTATGGCGACCCGAACTTGCAGGACTTGGTGACAGGCGTGGAAAATACCGACAGCGTAAAGGCGTATATCAATGTGGAAACCCCCACAGGTACGATTGCCCTCAAAAAGACTTCCGAGGACGGCGTTGTAGCGGGCATCTCTTTCCACATCAAAGGCGACGGCTTTGATAAGACCGTAAAGACCGATGCCAACGGCAGCCTCACCGTGGAGGGCTTGTTCCCTGCCACCTATACCATCACGGAGCAGCCCATTGACCGTTATGAGCCGCAGCAGACCCAGACGGTTACGCTCATCGGCGGCAAGACGACCACGGTCAATTTCAATAACACCTTGAAGCGTGGCAGTCTGGAGGTGGTAAAGACTTCCGAGGACAATCTGGTGGAGGGCGTGAAGTTCCACCTTTACGGCACTTCCCTCAGCGGTCTGCCCGTGGATGAATATGCCGTGACCGACAAGAACGGACTGGCTAAATTTGAGAATGTCCTTATCAGCGGCAATACCCCGTATGTGCTTGAGGAAGTGGATACCGCTATCCGCTATGTCGTTCCAGAAAGCCAGACCGCCCCGATTGAGTGGAAAAAGGTCACGAAGCGGAGCTTTACCAACATTCTCAAGAAATTCAATGTGACCGTCACAAAGACCGATGCGGAAACAGGAAATCCGCAGGGTGACGCCACTTTAGCAGGTGCGGTTTACGGCATCTATAAGGGCGAGGAACTGATTGACACCTATACCACAGACGAGAACGGGCAGTTTACGACAAAATATTATATCTGCGGCGACGATTGGACTGTCCGTGAAATCAGCCCGTCCGAGGGTTACCTTTTAGACAGCACAATCCACCATGTAGGTGCAGAGCCAGAGCTTTATACTATCGAGTACAACTCCGCCGAAAATGATGTGAATGAGCAGGTCATCAAGGGCAATATCGCCATCATCAAGCATACCGACAACGGCGAAACCCAGATTGAAACGCCCGAAGAAGGTGCGGTATTTGAAGTGTATCTCAAATCCGCAGGCAGCTATGGAAATGCAAAGGAAACCGAGCGTGACATCCTCACCTGCGATGAGAACGGCTTCGCCCAGACAAAGGATATGCCCTACGGCATCTATACCGTAAAGCAGACCTCTGGATGGGAGGGACGGGAGCTGATGAAGCCTTTTGATGTGTTCATCAACAAGGACGGTCAGACTTACCGCTATTTAATCAACAACGCAAACTTTGAGAGCTATATCAAAATCGTGAAGAAAGATGTGGAAACAGGCAACACCATTCCGTATGCAGGTGCAGGCTTCCAGATTTACGACCCAAGCGGAAACCTTGTGTCAATGACTTTCACCTACCCCGAAGTAACCACCATCGACACCTTTTACACCACGGCGGACGGCGAGCTTATCACGCCCCAGACCTTGGAATACGGCACGGGCTATTCCCTTGTGGAAGTACAAGCCCCGTATGGATATGTCTTAGACTCCGAGCCTGTTTATTTTGATGTGGTGCAGGAGAACTCCGAGGAGGAAAGCGGCATTACGCTCATTGAAGTGGTACGCTCAAACATGGCACAGAAAGGCACAATTACCGTGGAGAAGTCTGGCGAGGTGTTCTCCACCGTGGCAGGCGACAAGGGCTTGTACCAGCCGATTTTCTCTGTCAGCGTTCTGGAGGGGGCTGTCTATGAGATTACCGCCGCCGAGGACATTTATACTCTGGACGGTACGCTCAGGGCTTCCAAGGGCGAAGTGGTTGACACCGTTACCACAGGTGCGGACGGCACGGCAAAATCCAAAGAGCTGTATCTTGGAAAATATGAGGTCAAGGAAACCACAGCCCCGTATGGCATGGTGCTGAATGATGAAACCCACGCCGTAGAGCTTGTGTACGCAGGACAGGAAATCGCAGTGACGGAAACGGCAACGGGATTTGTCAATGAGCGTCAGCGTGTGGAAATCGACCTTGTAAAGAGCCTTGCAAAAGATAAGGCTTACGGCATCGGCACAAACGGCGAAATCTTTGATGTGACCTTTGGCTTGTATGCCGCCGAGGAGCTGAAAGCCGCAGACGGAACAGTGATTCCTGCTGACGGTCTGCTTGAGGTCATTTTCCTTGATGAAAGCGGTCACGGGAAAGCAATCAGCGACCTGCCGATTGGCAGCTACTATGTGCAGGAAATCAGCACAAACTCCGCCTATCTCTTAGACGATACCAAATACCCTGTTGTCTTTGAATACGCAGGACAGGATACGGCGGTTGTGGAAATCACAGCCAACGAGGGTGAAGCAATCAGCAACGAGATTATTTACGGCTCAGTCAGCGGAAAGAAATCCGATGAGGACGGAAACGCTCTGGGTGGTGCGACACTGGGCATCTTTAAGACTGGCACGACTGAATTTACCAAGGAAACAGCGATTGCGACTGCCGTATCCGCAGAGGACGGCAGCTTTTCTTTTGAGAAAGTACCGTATGGCACATGGATTGTCCGTGAAATCGAAAGCCCGAAAGGTTTTGTACTCTCCGAGGAAGAAATCGCCGTGACTGTCGGCAAGGTGGACGAGGTTGTGGAAATCTCCCTTGTCAACTACCGCATCCGTGGAAACATTGGGCTGACAAAGGTGGATAAGGATTATCCCGACAACAAGCTCTCTGGTGCGGAATTTGAGGTTTATGCCGATACCAACGGCAATGGCGAACTGGATAAGGATGATGAGCTGCTTGGCAAGATGACCGAGGTTGAGATTGGCGTTTACCAGATGAAGGAGCTGCTTTACGGAAAATACTTCGTAAAGGAAACAAAAGCCCCAGAGGGCTTCATTCTGGACGATAATGTTTACCCTGTTTCCATCGAGGAAAACGGTAAGACCTATGTAGTGGAAAATGAAGCAGGCAAAGGCTTCTTAAATGAAGCACAGAAAGGCTCTCTGAAAATTGTCAAGACTTCCTCTGACGGCAAGGTGGAGGGCTTCTCTTTCCGTGTTATCGGGAATAACGGCTATGACCAGACCTTTACTACCGACAAGAACGGCGAAATCATGGTGGAGGGCTTGCGTATTGGCGAGTACACTGTTTCCGAGGTGAACGACAAGGCATCCTCTGGCTATATCCTGCCTGCCGACCAGAAAGTAACCGTCAAGATAGGAGAAACCGTGACTGTAACCATGCACAACGAGCTGCGTGACACCCCGAAAACAGGCGACGACTTTAACCCTGCTCTCTGGGGAGGGCTTGCGGCGGCTTGTGTCCTCGGTGCAGGCGTTCTCGGCGTAATCGCCTTTAAGGGCAGAAAGAAAAAGGAGGACTAAGAGATGGACGCTAAGACTATCATCGCCATCGTGCTTGTGGTTTTTATCGCAGGTGCGGCAATCTGGCTCAATGTCAGGAACAGAAAGAATAAGTAACCCATGAAACTTTAGGAACGGGGGCGGCAAGCAAGCCGCCCCTTTTCCATTTATGGAGGAAGCAATGAGGAATCTGAAAACCATTGAAAAGAAAGTCCGAGCCATTCTGGAAAAGAACGAGGACGCCCGAAATGACGATATGGTGCTGTACCTTGCCCTCTGCAATGTCTGTCTGAAGGATGCGAGGGCGATGCCCCTTGCGGAGATAATGACGCAGCATAAATACCTCGGCTTGCCGAGCTTTGAGAGTGTCAGCAGGACACGCCGCAAGTTGCAGGCGAAATATCCAGAACTGGCGGGAAGCCGCCCCGTGCAGAAGCTACGGGCGACTGGCGAAAAGGCATATCGGAAGTATGCCAAGGAATGAGAGGTGGATTTATGGATGAAGAAAAACGCATAAACGGCGGTTATGAAATCATCGAGAGCTGTACTATCGGGAGTACGGAGCTTGTCATCGGGCATAACCCCAAAGCCCCTAACCCTTATGTGTGTTGGTACTGCAAGGGCGGCGACAATTATTTCTGGGGGCATTACTGTAACGAGCTGTCGGCGGCACGGGAGAAACTGAATGAGCGATACCAGACCGAGAGCCGTATGCCCTACAACAATCCCCCTGCCCCGAAGCAGAGAAACGGCGATGACCGTGAGCGATAAGAAATATGACTGTACGACCTGCCCTTATCCCCGATATAAGGACGGTCATATTATTTTCTGCGATGTCTGTATCCGTAAGATTTTAGACGAGCAGAGAGAAAAAAAGCAGAGAAAGGAGCAGCCGAATGAGTGAGGAAAAAAGAATGATTGGCTCTTATGAGGTGGAACACAGCATCCACCTTGGGGATAAAGAGGTCGTCTTGGGCGTGAATAAAAAGGAACAGTACCCTTTTATGGTATGCTACTGCACCTACGACAACCCCCTTGGCGTTCCGTGGGCAACGGAAGCCGTCGGCTCGGACGATTATCTGGAAGCCATGCAGATATTCCTTGACCGAGTGCAGGCACAGGTGGAGCTTTCCAGAGCCGAGCTTGCAAAATATCCCTTTGACAAGACTGTTTTTACCGTGAAAGACTGTATCCCCGATGACAGGAACAGCAGCATTGTGGGCAAGGTGGTGGTTATCAACGCCGAGCCGAAGCGGTACGAGTATCAGCACCCTGCCTATCAGCTTATATTGGCGGACGGCGGCAACGGTGCGACTGGCGGCAGAGGTCAGGCGGTGTTTGGAACCTGCCTTGCCACAGGCGAGCATCGCAGATGGGAAAGATACGATGTCCTTGGGGAAATCAAGCCCGAATGTACGCCCGAATGGGCAAAGGAAGCCCTTGCCAAAATCAAGGCACAGGAGAAAGAGAAAAAAGCAAAGGACAGGGAGGAACGCTGATGGAGGTACGACCTTTAACACAGCCCGAACAGAAATACACCTATTCCCAGAGTATGCAACTTGAGGGGCAGACAGGCTGCATCGGGCATCTGCGTGGCGATTTTGCCCCCTCTGGCTATGGCTTTTATACTACTTGGTTTGACACCAGAGAGCAATGGAAATCGGACGAGTTTAAGGCGGAGCTTGACGAGGTTATCAACACGCTCCGTGAAGATAAGGGGCTTCTGCATAACCGCTATGATATGAGTGCGTTTGCAAGGGCAAATCCCGATGCCGCCTTTACGGGGAACTACTGCACCGAGTACGGCTTCCGTGTGGATACCGACAAACACGCTTTCCTGCTCCGCTGCAACCCGACAAAGGGCGACTATAACTTTTACTGCTATTGCTATGTGAAAGAGTGGCTTGACGGGCATATCCAGAAAGCCGAGCAGGGCATCCGTTTCATTGACCCGCATTATAATGAGAAGTTCCGCATCCCAGACGGCGGCAAAATCATTATCCATTATGCGTGGGGAGAAAAAGCGGAAAAGACCTGCCGTTTCATTGACGAGTACCATACCGAGGTTGGCAACAATCTCTACCACATCTGCGAATTTGCCGAGCGTATGGAGCAGAACGGACACAGCTATGAGCCAAAGCCCCAAGAGCCGCCCCAGAAAGCCCCGAAGCATAAAGACCATGAACGATAAGGAGGATTTTCAATATGGCAGTAAACCAGAAAGCCGTCAAGGTCTTGAATAAGATTTTAGACGCAGGATTTACCGAGGAAAAAGCCATCGCCGCCATGACTATGGACGACATTCTCTCCATGCAGGGCATCACGGTGGCGGATATTGCACTCATCAACGACCTGCAAAAGAGCATCAAGGCAAACAAGGTCATTTCTTTTCTGGCGGAGGTGCAGCGTGGGCAGGGAGAATAAAATCTGTTTTACGGGCAGCCAAGGCAATGCCCTGTTTGCCGTTTCTGACGGCGGAATGATAAGGCTTGGCTATGGAAACGGCGATGAAGCCTTTGCTGTCTGCCGTTATCTGGACGAAACCCATGCGGAGATTGACGGCGTTCCCTACACCCTCAGCGACTTTGCAGGACGCATGGAACGAAACCAAATCAGCTACGCCCCTGCATAACGGCGGGGCAGGCACAGGACAAAGAGAATAAGGAGGTGCATCACACATGGCTGCGAAATACCAGCTAATTACCGAGCTGTATCAGCGTACAGGCAAAACGGTTACGAGAAACCCGCAGGCATGGCAGAACTTTCTGTCCTCTGCCTGCCGTAATTATAAATGCCGCTTTGACGAACAGCTCTTGATTTACGCCCAACGCCCCGATGCGGTTGCCGTCACCACCATAGAGGTGTGGAACAAGCTCTTTAAGCGTTGGGTAAACAAGGACAGCAGGGGCATCGCCGTGTTTGACACGAAAGGACGCAGGAACACCCTCAAATACTATTTTGATGTGTCGGATACCCATGAGGGCTATTATGGCAGCCGCCCCGTCCCGATATGGCAGATAAATAAGCGGTACGAGCAGGCAGTCATTGAACGGCTCTCCGACAGGTTTGGCGGGGCGGAAAATGGCGGGCTTGCCGAGGTGCTGATGGAAACGGCAAAAAACGCCGTTGAGGACAATTTGCAGGACTATACCGCACAGCTAAAAGGCTGCGTGAAAGACAGTTTTTTAGAGGAACTGGACGACTATAATATAGAAGTTATGTACCGTGGGCTTGCCACAAACAGTGTGGCGTATATGCTGATGGCACGGTGCGGCATAGATACGGCGGAATATTTTGACCGAGAGGATTTTGGTGCTGTTGTCAATTTCAATACGCCCCAGACCCTTAACGCTATCGGCATCGCTACGAGCGACATTGCGGAAATGGCATTAAGGGAAATCTCCCTTTCTATCCGAAATGTGCAAATGGCGGAGAAAGGGCAAAACCGTACCTTTGCATATCAAGAGCAAAATCATTATGATGTAGGCAGGAAACAACCCGAAAGGAGCGAAAACAATGAGCGAAATCACTTACACCAAACAGGGCGATTATCTTATACCCGACCTAACATTACCGACAGAGCCAGAAATTCAGCTTGGCAGGTACGCTTTGATGCACAGGGATTATCTGGAGAAGCACAAGAGGGTGACTTACCTCAACCTGCTGACATCGGGCGAGCTGAACGCACACCTGCACCAGACGGAGCAGGCGGCGTTACAGAGGTTGGAGCTTCTGACGAAGCAGCTCGCATCCGAGCAGGGCGTGACGGAGGAACTGAAAGAGAAAGCACCGATGCAGTGGCTCGGACTGATGAACAACATCCGCAGCCAAGCGGAGGAAGTGATACTGACCGAGCTGATTTACAGCTAACCGAGGGCGGCGGACAGCTCAGTATTGCAACCGAGGAAGAAGTAAAAGCGAATTTCCCTACCGTAGACGAACAGATTGAAATGATGGTTGAAGCAGAGGACGAAAAATCCTCTGCTTTTTCCGTTTCACAGGAGGATATTGACGCTATCCTCACCAAAGGCAGCGGTTTCCAAGACAGCAAGTACCGTATCTACCGCCATTTTTGGAAGCAGGAGGACAGCAAAAGCAACATTGCTTTTCTGAAAAAAGAGTATGGCACAGGCGGCTCTCATGTCACATTTTTGGACGGCACAGAGGGCTATGCGTGGTTTGACGGCAAGGGTATCTCTATTGACCGTCACGGAGTTTCCACCGAGCATGACCTTATTCTAAGTTGGTCTAAGGCAGAAAAACGCCTGCGGGAGCTGATTAAGGATAACCGCTATCTTAACCCGAAAGAGAAAGACCGCTATGCCGATTTTCTGGAGGGCATCTCTGCCCCGCAGTATGAAATCGACACCCAGAGGAAGCTGTCACGCCAGAGGTTTATCGAAGCCCACAGTGAGATGCAGCCTGCCGACAAACGGGATACGCTCTCTTTGCGGCTCTCTGACTTTATCCGTGACTTGGACGGCTACGAAAAAGACCTGCTTGAAAAGGTAGGGCGTACCGACTTTGCCGATATGACCGCAGAACAGATGGAGCAGGTTTTCTCCGAGCCTGCCGCCGTGCAGCAGCTCCTTGATTTCCTTAAACTGGTGCAGGGGCAGACTACGAGCGTTTACAGCCGCAGCAATGCGTGGCGTTTTTCGCAGGAACTTACGGAGCTTTACCCTCTTTGCTACCTCTACCATGAGGGCGATGTGGTGTATATCGGTGCGGACAAATACGAGATTTCCGACTTTAACGAGAACGCCGTATCCCTGCGGAATGTGGAATTTCCCCTGTTCGGCAAGGAAATGAGCCGTGCCGACTTTGAAGAAAAACTCAGTGAAAATCCTGCTAACGACCATCTGAAAACAGTCATTACCGAAAGCCAGAAAGCAGAAACACTCACCGAGGAAAAGCCAGACAGCATCACTTTTTCCATCGGCTTCTCCGAGCATCCCGCCTTTTATGACAGGCAGCTTAATGACCGCTTTACCGATTTGAGCTTTGCCCTTGGAAATAAGCTGCTTGGCGTTCTGGACGAAAAGCAGCATCGGGAACGGGAGGACGAAAGCAGGCAGGTCGGTTGGTATCATAAGACCGATTTTGAAATCTCTGCCGTTGTGGGCGGCGAGGACTTCCACTACGAGGGACGGTTTGACATCGGGGATGGCGAGGGTGACTTGATTGCCCATATCAAGAACTTTTATGATTACTGCCTTTCACCGAATTGCCCGTTTATTCCAGAATGGAAACGGCAGGGCGAGGATTACTACCGAGAGCAGATGGAAACTTTGCGTTTCGGGCGTGATGTGTTTATTCCTTTTCTGGAGCAGCACACCGAGCTGACCCCAGAAGATGAAAAGCTCCTTACGGAGATTATGTCTTTTGAAAAGGAATGGTTTGTGCCTGCCGAAGAAGCAAAAATGTCTGTTGCCGACAGGGAGATAGATATTCTGCGTGATGTTCTTTCGCAAATGAAGATGGACGATATAGGGCTTTCCTATGTAGGCGATGAGCTTGTGGCAAGGGACGGCGGCAACGAATGGCGTGGCACAGCATTTTATCATTTTCTGATTGATGAAGCCATGAATTTTGACGGAAATGGCGAATTAGTTGGAATGGTCATGGATGCGGAGGTTCTGGCAGACTTTAAGGAGCTTGCCGAGCAGAAAGGAGTATCTGTTGCACCCATTCAGACAACACCCCGCTATACCGTAGAGCAGACTTCCGATGCGTTTGCCGACCCGTTTATCATAAGGGATAACACCGTTCCAGAGGGGCGGGGCGGTCAGTATTACGATGTGGACGGCATCCATCAGACCTTTGAAACCGAGGAAGAAGCACAGGAATACGCCGACACCTTGAATAGTGCCGAGCATATCGTGAAGCTGTTTGCGGCAAAGGACGCCGAGCGTGAAGCCGAGCAGAAGCAGGACAATTCTGAACTTATCGGCACAGAAATCACCATAGACAACCGCCGCTATCTCATTGAAAGTATTGGAGAAATCAGCGGTGATGTTTCTATGCGTGACATCACTTTCCAGAATAATGTGGGCTTCCCCATCAACCGAGTGGAGAAAATCGGCTATATCCGCAGGCTCTTGGAGCAGGCAGAAAAGGAATTACCACCCGAAGAAAAAGCAGAAGCTCCCGCAGAGCCGACTACGGCAAAACCCTCTGCCCCTGCTCTTTCCGCTGACCGCCACAATTACCGCATTACCGATGACGCTTTAGGCGTTGGCGGTGCAAAAGAGAAGTTTCGGAACAACATGGCGGCGGTCAATCTCCTGCACGAG
>CANQHZ010000097.1 GCA_947623805.1 uncultured Lachnospiraceae bacterium
TTTGAATTGTTCAGCGCTGCCCATTCTTAACCCCAATTAGGTATAAAAAATAGGACTAAATTAGGCTCAACCCCTTGTTTTTACTGGGTTTCTTCTAACTTGTCCCTATTATAACACGGGCATAAATGTAGCCGATATCCAGCTTGTCAAGCGAGTCCTGTATCGCTTTTTCGGGATTTTGGTACTGCTCGCCAGGATAAATCTTCGTAATTACAAAAATCTCCTCCCGCGGCACTTTGGAGTCACGCACCGCGCGCCCGACAGCCGCCTCGTTTCCGTACATATACGCCGTGTCAATCAGCCTGCCACCCGCTTCCAGCAATGCTGTAACCGAATTGTAGCACTCCTCGTCAGAAAGACTGTATGTGCCAAGCCCCACAATCGGCATTTCATATCCGCTGTTAAGCATAACCGTGCGCTTTTCAAAATCAAATTCCCCGACCTTTGCGGCGGCAATGGACTCAGCCTGCACTGAAGTGACATTAATGTCATTTTTTTCAAGCCATTTTTCAATTTCCTCCATGGAAGCGCCTTGCGCAAACCGTTCGCCGTCAAGCCATACCGCATCTGGCGCGAGCGAATGAAGGTCATCAGCGCTTGAACCTATTTCGCTGCTGTGCGAGGTGCAGAAGGGCAGAATTGTTTTCCCTGAAAAATCATAGCTTTCAAGAAAAGTGCTTATAATTCTGGGCGCCTGCCCATGCCAAATCGGATAGCCCAGCAGAACCACATCATACCGCTCCATATTTGCGACAGAGCCTGTTATCGCAGGGCGCGCGTCAGGATCATTCTGCTCCTGATCTGCCCTGCCGCCTGTATAATACGCCAAATCATCAGATGTATAAGGCTGCTCTGGCGTAATCTCATAAATATCGGCAGACAAAATATCAGCGGCATATTCCGCAAGCTCCTTCGTCGTGCCTGTAGCTGAAAAATATGCCACAAGAATATTGCTTTTCTCTATATCAGGCGTTGCCTGTTCTGTGCTTTGTGTCTCGGGTAAACTCATAGCATTTTCCTCCTCGTCTTTGCTCTGTCCCAAGTCTGCCGCCTTTTTTACCCTGCCCTGCGCCTCACTTCCATTGCATGCAACAAGCCCAAAGACCATTATTAACGTAAAAATCACTGCAGCAACACGTTTCATCATACCAATCCTCCATTCTTGATACACCTGAGAATTTATGCACCAAGCACAAATTCGCGTGTGAAAAATTTATTTTTCACACTGTTCACCTTCTACGCGCCTTATTATTTTTGCAGGCACGCCACCGACAACTGTATAAGGCTCGACATCTTTCGTGACTATCGCGCCCGCTCCTATTACCGCCCACTCCCCAACCGTCACGCCTGGAAGGATTACAGCGTTTGAGCCAATCCATACGTGTTCCCTGATTTTAATCGGCGCATAATGATTTTTTCGGCTGTTCTCGGGTTCAAGGTCGTGGTTGATAGTAGCAAGCGTCACATTATGCCCAATCAGCGCGCCATCTCCAATCCAAATGCCGCCCTGATCCTGAAAATGGCAGCCCGAATTGATAAATACGTCATTTCCTATTACAATATTTTTCCCAAAATCTGTGTAAAACGGCGGAAACATACGAAAACCGCCGCCTATATGCCTACCCGTCAGACGCTCCATAAGCGCTTTAAGCTCATCTGGCTTATGATACTGGCAATTGATTTCCATTGTGATCTTTATTGCCTCCTGAAACAATTCACCGTCAGCCATCAGCCTGTCGCTGTCCGCGTCTGTGCCCTCCCCGAAATATATCATTTTTTCCGTGCCCAACAGCAATACCTCCCTCTATGATAAATTTTTAGGCGTTTGCAAAATTCTATTTGACAGCATGAAATTTTGCTAAATATGCGTAATAAACGGCGCCTTACTTGATTTTATTGTACATGGGGTTTTATTTAATATCAAATACATATATTAAATAGATTTCTATACTTAAAAAGTATTACGAAAATATTTATAATAAAAATTTTTCCTTAAAATTCTTTTTTATTATTTTCTTTAAGTTCATTTAAGGTTACGCTCTTATAATCTCCAATAGTGACAGCCAAAACAGCTTAAAAAGCTGCAATTTAGAATGGCTTTATACTTGTCCACGGCTACTTTTATCCGCGTGACGGAAAGGAGAAACAAGGGATGGTTTACCGGCATGAACTGAAACACGAAATCAATAACGCAGACCTGCTTACGCTGCGGCTACGGCTGCAGAGCATTATGCAGTGCGACCCCCATGCCATTGACGGAAAATATACTATACGAAGTCTATATTTTGATACGCCCTCAGACACAGCGCTGCGTGAAAAGCTAGACGGCGTAAGTATCCGCGAAAAATTCCGCATACGCTACTACAACGGAAATATTCAAGATATCCATTTGGAGAAAAAAAGCAAACTGAACAACCTCGGCAATAAGCAATCCGCCGCAATCACAGCCAAAGAGGCACAGGCGATTGTTGACGGAAACCTTGACTGGATGAAAGAGCACCCGCATGGACTTGTCCGCGAATTGTACGCAAAAATGCAGACAACAAGGCTGCGTCCGAAAACAATCGTAGATTACACGCGTGAGCCTTTCGTATATGCCCCTGGAAATGTCCGCGTCACCTTTGACTACAACATACGCACAGGACTTAGCTGCACAGACTTTTTAAATTGGAGCTGTATCACAATCCCTGCGGGCAATGCACCAATTATTTTGGAAGTGAAGTGGGATAATTTCCTCCCCGACATAATCCGCGACGCAATACAGCTCCCCGGCAGACGCGCAGGCGCTTTTTCAAAATATGCACAGTGCCGCATATACGACTAAATTTATGACTACCTAAAGAATGCAAAGTTCTATTCGGCAACATAGAATTTAGGCAAAATATATAAAATAAGCGGCGTCTCGCGGAGCGCCTAGCCGCGTTTTTATATATTTTGGCTAAATTCGGACTCATTAAACAACTTTTTGTAAATATTTAAAATATTACTAAAAAAGGAGATTAAAAACTATGAATTTCAACGACATTTTCAAATCAAGCTTTATGGAAAACGTAACCGCAGTAAGCCTTCTCGACATGGCTATCGCCCTGGTTTTGGCCTTTTGCATAGGACTGTTTATCTTTATGGTATACCAAAAGACATACCAAGGCGTAATGTATTCGTCAAGCTTTGGCGTGACGCTCATCGCCATGACTATGATTACGACCGTCGTAATCCTCGCCGTCACCTCCAACGTGGTTTTGTCCCTCGGCATGGTAGGCGCTCTATCCATCGTCCGTTTCCGCACCGCAATCAAAGAGCCGCTTGACATCGCGTTCCTTTTCTGGTCGATTGCAGTAGGCATAGTGCTTGCGGCAGGTTTTATCCCCCTTGCCGTTATCGGCAGCGTGATTATCGGCGTGATTCTTCTCATATTTGTAAACAAAAAGTCTCACTATAATCCATATATCGCAGTCCTGTCATGTGACGGCAGCGAAAGCGAAAAGGCAGCAAAAGAGTATCTTAGCAAAATGACACAGCGCTGCACAGTCAAAAGCAAGAGCGCCCAAAAAGGCATGGTGGAGGTCAATTTTGAAATCCGCCTCAAAGACGACAATACAGACTTTATAAACGAACTTTCTGAAATGCAGGGCGTAAAAAGCGCAGTGCTTGTAAGCTACAACGGCGACTACATGGGATAGGAGGCAGAACAATGTCAACCAGCAGACATATGGGCAAAATCTGCATTGCAGCCATTATAATCTCACTCGCGCTGACCGTTTTTATTTTATGCGGCGCAGCCCGTAACACCTCCACAGAGGGCAGGACAATGGGCTATGAAGATATGATTTTTGACACATCTTCCGTACATACTATCGACATCGTAATGAACGACTGGGACGAATTTATTGAAACCTGCGAAAATGAGGAATACAGCCCGTGCGCTGTCGTTATCGACGGCGAAAGCTATAAAAATATAGGCATACGCGCAAAAGGAAATACCTCGCTTAGCTCAGTCCGTTCTATGGACAGTACACGTTACAGCTTTAAGCTTGAATTTGACCATTACGAGGACGGAAAAACTTATCACGGGCTTGACAAACTGTGTTTGAACAATTTAATCCAAGACAACACTATGATGAAGGATTACCTTGTCTATCAGATGATGGGCGATTTCGGAGTAGATGCGCCGCTCTGCAGCTACGCCTATATCACGGTAAACGGCGAGGACTGGGGGCTGTATCTCGCCGTTGAAAGCGTGGAAGACAGTTTCCTGCAGAGGAATTATGGAAACGACAGCGGAAATCTCTATAAGCCGGATAGCATGAGCTTTGGCGGCGGGCGCGGCAACGGCAAGGACTTTAATTTTGATGACTTTGATTTTGATGATGAGGACAACAACTTTCCTACGCCGCCAGACAGACAAAGCGACACAGAGCAAGGGCAGGAACAATCCGATGAGAATGCCGCTTTTAGGAAAAGAGGAAACGGCTTTGGTGGCGAAATGCCAAACGGTGATAGAATGCCGGATGGCGGCGAAATGCCAAATGGCGGCGAAATGCCAAACGACGATGAAATGCCAAACGGTGGTGAAATGCCAAACAACGGCAGAATGCCAAACGATGGTGGAATGCCAAACGGCGGCGCCAGAGGAAGTGACGATGTAAAGCTGAAATATACCGACGATAATATTGAAAGTTACAACAATATTTTTGACAACGCCAAAACAGAAATTACATCTGCCGACAAAAAGCGCCTAATCTCGTCCCTCAAAAACCTCAGCGAATACACAGACCTTGAAAATACTGTAGATATCGACGAGGTGATGCGCTATTTCGTAGTACACAATTTCGTGTGCAACGGCGACAGCTACACAGGCTCAATGATTCACAACTATTATCTGCACGAGCAGGACGGACAGCTTGCCATGATTCCATGGGATTATAACCTCGCCTTTGGCTCTTTCCAAAACAGCAATGCCGACAGCTCGGTAAACGCGGATATTGACAATCCCGTTTCGGGAGGCAGCGCAGATGACCGTCCAATGATTGGATGGATATTTTCCGATGAGAAATACACGCAGGAGTACCACGAGCTTTTTTCCGAATTTATCGAGCGATGGTTCTCCGACGGACAGCTTGCGCAGATGATTGAGGATACACAGGCGCTTATAAAGCCCTATGTAGAAAAAGACCCGACAAAATTCTGCACCACAGAGGAATTTGAAACCGGCGTACAGGCTCTTGAAACTTTTGTAACGCTCAGAGCCGATGCCGTCAGCAGACAGCTCTCCGGCGACACTTCCGCCGTAGACACATCAGAGCTTGACATCTCCGACATGGGCAATATGGGCATGGGCGGAGGCTTTGGCGGCAAAGGCGATGAAAAGCACAACCGCCATGAGGCTCAATTTCCACAATAATTAAAACACGGTCTAAATGCATGCCCGCGCTACTCTGCTCGGGTATGAGTTCAGACCGTGTCAATCATTTTATCTTTGACATCAGACGAATATCTATATATACTCTATCGGCAGCGCCACGAGATTTTCCCGAAGAAATGTTTTCCTGTCAATCAGGCACAGTATCACGCCCATGCCCCTTTTTTTATCAGGTATCTTATCAAGTATTGTATTTGCCGCTGCCATATCCGCCTTTGGGTTTCCGGTCATCTTAATTTCTATTGGATACAAAATTCCGTTTTCCTCAATAATTAAATCAATTTCATTCTCCGAATCTTCTCGCCTGTCCTTGCCCCTGTAATAAAAAATACTGAATTTATAATCTTTCCCCTCATTTGCATACGACTTCAATATCTCCGATACCACAAAGGTTTCAAACATACTGCCTGCGACCGCCGAACATTTCAACGCATCCGCCGTAAGCCATCTTGTCAGGTAGCATGCCAGTCCCGTGTCCCTGAAATATATTTTAGGGGCTTTAATCGCACGCTTTAACGCGCTTTGACTGTATGGCTGCAAAAGATAGACAATCCCTGTCCTCTCCAAAATCGAAATCCAGCTCTTGACTGTCGGCTCGCTTACGCCTACATCACTTGCCATGTTGGCATAATTTAATATTTCACCTGTCCTTGCTGCCACAGCTGTCAGAAATTTGGTAAATGTAACTCCATCGCTTGAAATAAGTTCATTCACATCTCTTTCAAGATAAGTAGATACATATGACGAATAATAGTCCTGCCAGTCCCTCTCCACATCATATAATTCAGGATATGAGCCCTTGTGTATTATCTGCCAGATTTCGTTATACGGCTTTATTTCCTGCTCACGCTCCCAGATATAATCATCTGTCGGGACAAAATGCCTGTTAAACCTTACCCCGCATATTTCACGCAGCGAAAGCCCCAGCAATTCGGAAACCGATACTCTGCCTGCCAGAGATTCACTCATTCCTTTCATCAGCTCCAATCTTTGCGAACCCGACAAAATAAAGAGACCTCTCTGCTCCGTCTCGTCAGCAATCAGCTTAATTTCCTCCAAAACCGAGCTTTCCTTTTGTACTTCGTCAATAAAAAGCGGGCACGGGTTATTCATAAAAAAAAGCTTTGGCTCCTCCCTTGCCTGAAGTCTTGTCAGCCTGTCATCAAAATTGGCTCTGTTAAATTCGGGAAATTCGTGCCTGACAGCCGTGGATTTGCCCACCTGCCTCGCGCCCGTCACAAGCACGCATTTACTTAATTTTGCTCTTTCCCTCAATACGGATGTGATTGCTCTTTCGATATATGCCATAACCGATTGCCTCCGACTAATCTAAAGTGTGATTTTATTATAGCCTTTTGAGATGGAAATATCAATATTTTGCAGATATTTTCATTACTGTTTTTCGTTTATCACCACTCTAACTTTGGCAGACGTTTCATCTTGCCAGGCACAGTCCTCCATATTTACATCCCAGTCCTTATAATTTCCCCCCACTTTTTCGAAAATACATAATATCCAATCATCATAACCATCCCAAAGCTAAAGCTAATCGGAAAACACAGCATTATATACGTCCCGTCAAAATAGCGGTCAATCAGATACGCACTCGGAATACGCACTGCCCAGAGCATAAGTATATTAACAATCGTCGAATAACGGATAAGCCCCACACCGTTTACTATGCAGATAATTCCGTTGAATATCGCATAAAACCATTGCGATAACAGCATGACTACGACATATCTGCTGGCATACACAAGCACTGCCTCATCCCTTGTAAAAATCCGCAGTATCGGCATACGAAACGAAATCATACCCAATCCGAACGCCAATGTGACAATACCTGAAATCACAGGAATACGTATATAGCCCTGCCGAAGTCTGTCAAAATTCCCCGCGCCAAAGTTTTGTCCCGAAAAAGTCGTCGCCGCGGAAGAAAGCGCGGTAATCGCTATGTTGGTCAGTCCCGTCACCCTGCCCGCAACCGAATTGCCCGCCATAAAGACGGAGCCCTGCGCATTTACTAAAGTCTGTATAGCTACATGCCCGAGCGAGTAGAGCGAATTGTTCAGTCCGATAGGAAGACCTATCATGACAATCTGCTTTAATTCCTGCGCGTCGAAACCTTTCGGAAAATATGTCAGACCCAAATCGGGAAATTTTTTCCTGATATAAATAATGCTGATAAACCACGACAGATACATGGCAAGACTTGTGGAAAGCGCCGCTCCGCCCGCATCCATTCCCAATACCGCGACAAACAAAAGGTCAAGCACGATATTCGCGATACACGATACCACCAGAAACCACAGCGATGCCTTGCTGTCCCCCAGCCCGCGCAGTATGCCCGCATTCATATTGTAGCCTATATTTCCAAGCGACCCGAGAAATACAATCCGCGTGTACGCCACAGCGGCATCCCATGTGTCCGCCGGCGCACCCATCCACCCCAATATAAGCGGCGCTACAAAATATCCAATCACGCAAATAGGTATTCCACACGCAAACACAAAAAATGTGGCGGTATCCACTGACTTTCTCATTTTATTCGCATCTTTAGCGCCTGCATATTGTGAAATCAGTATGGACACGCCCGCCCCAATCCCCAAAAATACGCACAAAAGCACCTCCACAGGCTGAGCGCTGGTCCCCACAGCCGCCAGAGAAGTCTCACCGCAGTAATTACCGATAACCAAAGTATCTACCGTAGTATACAAATACTGCAATATATTCCCCAATATAATAGGAATGGCAAATAGAAATACATTCCTCATAATCGGTCCCGTAGTCATGTCTATTTTCTTCTGTTTCATTTGTCTGCCTCATCTCCGCACTATATTTTACATAACTGCTTATATCGCGCTATCGCTACTATTATACAGCAAAAAAATTATGTTTTCCGTTTAATTTTTGACATGTTTAATCAAAAACCTTGATTTTTTGTCTTTTTGAATTATACTATTTTTAGACGCATTGCTATTAAAAGGCATTTGCAAAACGTGTTCTCAACCGTCCGAATTTAGTCAAAATATATAAAAACGCGGCTAGGTGCAGCAAGCTGCAAGACGCCGCTTATTTTATATATTTTGCCTAAATTCTATGTTGTTGAATAGAGTTTCGCAATTACCTTATTAAAATTAAACGAGGAGCTAAAATTTTGTCAAAAGTATTCGAAATCTCAAAAGTACGCCATGAACCATATTTTAATATGCCGTCCGCACATTTACACCCCATGTATGAGATATATTACCTGCTAAACGGCACACGCAAAATTTTTCTTGACGATTCCATTTACGTCCTGGAAAGAGGCGACATGGTTTTTATACCCATGAATACCATACACAAGACTTCATATGTAAACGACAAAACCCACGAAAGGATTGTCATAACCTTTAACGATAAGGCAGTGCCCGACATAAAATCATCATCTTCTCAGATATCCTTCAAACACATATTTCGGCACGAACCTATTATGCACATTTCAAATACGCACAGAGACTATATAGAAGAACTTTTAAACAGAATGTTGTCCGAATATGAGCAGAGTGATGATTACTCGGATATAAATATCAAAAACTGCCTCCAGGAGCTTATAATATTTCTGATACGTTACAAGTGCAGCAGAAGCGGCGGACACATTCAAAACATGGACATGACAGACGCAATCATGCAGGAAGCCGCAAGATACATAAGAAACAATTACATGGAAGATTTAAGCCTTGAAAAGACAGCGGCACATGTAAACATAAGCGCTTCCTATTTTTCAAAAAAATTCAGGTCCTCCACAGGCTTCGGCTTCAAGGAATATCTTATAAACGTCAGAATACAGGAAGCGTCAAATATGCTCCTCGAAACAAATGAATCCATTAACGAAATTGCGCTGAAATGCGGCTTTAACGACAGCGATTATTTCGGCAGCGCGTTCAAAAAGGCAAAAGGCGTGTCGCCATTGAAATATAGGAAAAACAACAAATATATATGATGTTTTCACCACCTTTATAAAACCGCCATACCGATAAGCCGCACAGCGAACGCCGCTATCCACGCAATCACGCACTGCCAGACTACGACACCTACCGCCCATTTTGCGCCAAGCTCGCGCTTTATTGACGCGATTGCCGCTACGCACGGCGTATAAAGCAGACTAAACACAAGCAGGCTCGCCGCCGCAAGCGGAGTGAGCACACCCGCAAGCGCCCCCGTCGTGCCAAACAGCACGGACAGCGTCGCCACCACGCTCTCCTTTGCCATAAATCCAGAGATAAGCGCCGTGGAAATGCGCCAGTCGCCAAGCCCAAGTGGTGAAAGGAGCGGCGCTATCACGCTTGCCACCGCCGCAAGCATGCTGTCCTTTGAATCGGTCACGATATTGAGCCTGAAATCAAATGTCTGCAAAAACCATATGATTATAGTCGCAAGGAAAATAACCGTAAACGCCCGCTGCAAAAAGTCTTTCGCCTTATCCCAAAGCAGATGCCCTACATTTTTTGCCCCAGGCATACGGTAGTTTGGCAGCTCCATCACAAACGGCACTGCCTCGCCTTTAAATACCGTGCCTTTAGTCAAAATCGCCATTAAAATGCCTATAATAATGCCGAGCAGATAAAGCCCAATCATGATCGCCGCGCCATATTGCGGGAAAAACGCCGCCACGAAAAAGCCGTAAATCGGCACTTTCGCGGAGCAGCTCATAAACGGAGTGAGCAAAATTGTCATTTTTCTGTCGCGCTCAGACGGAAGCGTCCTTGTCGCCATAACGCCAGGCACTGTACAGCCAAAGCCAATCAGCATAGGCACAATGCTGCGCCCTGACAGACCTATTTTCCTAAGCAGCCTGTCCATCACAAAAGCTACCCTTGCTATGTAACCGCTGTCCTCCAAAAGCGACAGGAAAAAGAACAGCGTCACTATGATGGGCAGGAAGCTCAGCACGCTTCCCACGCCGTTGAATATGCCGTCGATAATAAGCGAATGGAGCGCGGCATTTACGTTTGCCGCCGTAAGCGCGGAATCCGTCAGATTGGCAAGCCAGTCTATTCCCGTTTCAAGCAGCCCCTGAAGCCATGCGCCCACGACATTAAATGTGAGCCAGAATACAAGCGCCATTATCGCGATAAAAGACGGTATCGCCGTGTATTTTCCAGTCAGGATTTTGTCAATCTGCGCGCTTCTGTGGTGCTCTTTGCTTTCTTTTGGCTTTACAACTGTCGCCGCGCATACTTCATTTATAAAGGCAAAACGCATATCCGCGATTGCGGCTGCCCTGTCCATTCCGCTTTCTTTTTCCATCTGGCAGATAATATGCTCCAGCATTTCCTTTTCGTTGTCGTCCAAATCAAGGCTGTTTAAAATGTCCTCGTCGCCCTCGCCAAGCTTGCTTGCCGCAAAGCGCACTGGTATGCCCGCTCTTACCGCGTGGTCTTCTATCAAATGCCTGATTGCGTGAAGGCATCTGTGTACGGCGCCGCCGTTTTTGTCCGCGCCGCAAAAATCAATGCGTTTGGGGCGCTCCTGGTATTTTGCCACATGAAGTGCATGGTTTATCAGCTCGTCTATGCCCTCGTTTTTTGCCGCGGAAATCGGCACGACAGGTATGCCAAGCATCTCCTCCATCTCATTTATCTGGATCGAGCCGCCGTTGCCGCGCACCTCGTCCATCATATTGAGCGCAAGCACCATGGGAATGTCCATCTCCATGAGCTGCATTGTGAGATAAAGGTTTCTTTCTATATTTGACGCGTCAACGACATTTATGATTCCTCTCGGATTTTCCTTCATTATGAAGCTTCTCGTCACTATCTCCTCGCTCGAGTACGGCGACATCGAATAAATTCCTGGCAGGTCTGTAATAAGCGTGTTGCTGTTGCCTTTTATCACGCCGTCTTTTCTGTCCACCGTGACGCCCGGGAAATTGCCGACGTGCTGGTTTGAACCTGTGAGCTGATTGAAAAGCGTGGTTTTTCCGCAATTCTGATTGCCCGCCAGCGCAAATGTGAGCTGTATGCCGTCAGGCAGCGGATTTTCCGTCGCCTTCTCGTGGTATTTGCCGCCCTCGCCAAGACCAGGGTGCTCTACGGCTTTTTTCCGCTGCGCCTTTTCTTTCGACACAGACGCAGGGGAGTCAGCGACGTCTTCCCGTATATCCTTAATTTCTATTTTTTCAGCGTCCGCCACGCGCAGGGTAAGCTCATATCCATGCACCATAAATTCCATAGGATCGCCCAGCGGCGCATATTTTACAAACACGATATCCGTATTCGGTATAATGCCCATATCCAGAAAATGCTGTCTGAGCGCCCCTTCGCCTCCCACCGTCGTTACAGTAGCTTTTTTTCCGATAGGCAACTCTTTAAGTGTCATAAGTATCTCCCCTTTACTACCTTTTATTTTATGTATTTCTTGATGTCTGCATAAGGATGTAAATTATGTCCAGCCAAATGTATTGTAGCACACTTTCTTATGTTTGGGTAGGATAAAGTTTTCTGTCAAAATGCGTTCCAAATAGACACATAAAAAGGCGCGCAATTTTTATGCACACCTTTTTTCTTCTCGCAATAGCGTTTCACAATATACTGAGTTAATTAAAATCCATTCACTGCGGATTGCCATTCTTAACTTGTGTCCCTCTACAGCACGCTCAGCATTTTTTCAGCATCCTCCGCCGCCTTTACTTTGTCATTCGCCTTGACGATAATGCCGTCCTCATCAATAAGATATGTGGTGCGCACTACGCCCATTGACACTTTTCCGTAGTTTTTCTTTTCCTTCCAGACGTCATACGCCTTTATCGCCAAAAGCTCCGTATCTGAAAGGATTGTAAACGGGAGCGAGTAATTTCCCTCAAATTTTTTGTGCGACGCTACTGAATCCCTGCTTATGCCGATTACCACCGCGCCTTTTTCCGCAAATTGAGGATACCTGTCCGCATACCCGCACGCCTGCTTGGTGCAGCCGGGAGTATTGTCCTTTGGGTAAAAATAAAGAATTACCTTTTTTCCTTTATATTCCTCAAGCGTGTGTACAGTTCCATTTTGGTCAGGCAGCTCAAAGCCTGGCGCCTTTGTTCCGATTTCCAGCATTTTTTAATCCTCCGATTCCTAGTTGTTCTCTTTTTTCAAATATTTTACAGGCACTTCCTTAGTAAGCCACACCCCGTTTTTTGACAGGTAAAATTTATAGCCGTCGCCGTGCATTTCCCTACTCTTTACAGTGTAAAGCACTGGTCTGCCGTGGCGTTGTCCTACCTTTATGGCAGTTTCCTTATCCTTTGACAGGTGCACATAAAGCCTGCTCTTAGGAATAAGCCCCTGCGAGTCAATCAATGCTGTATATTTTTCGCCTGTGCCGTGCCATAGCGTCTCGGGCGGTTCTTTTTCTTCAAGCTCCACGTCCACCTGAACGGAATGTCCCTGGTTTGCCCTAATCAGCGTTTTGTCCTCATTGAAGGAATAGCGCTGCTTGCTGTCCGTGCGCACGATTTCTTCCAGCATATGCATATCAAATTTATGCGTTTTTGAAATGCCCGCTATCAGCTCGTCCACATCCGCCCAGCCATGCTCGTCAAGGTTTATGCCGATTGTCTCAGGCTTGTGGCGCAGGATTAGGCTTATGTATTTGCTTATTTCTGTCAGGCTCATTTTGCATGTCCCCCGGATAAAGTTTTCTGTCAAAATACGTTCCCAATAGACACATAAAAAGGGGCACAATTTTTATGCACACCTTTTTCTTTCTCGCAATAGTGTTTCACAATATATTGAGTTAATTAAAATCCATTCACTGCGCATTGCCTCGCGTGACTGCTCCTTCTGAAACCAGAACATTCAATTCGTCAAGCGTCAGATTTACGCACTCGGCTATTTCTTCCAGCGACATTTTCCCCGCACGTATCAGATTTCGTGCGGCTTCTTTCCTGCCCTCACTTTTACCTTCACGCAAACCTTCATTTTTTATTGTCTTCGCTTCGTAATCAAGAATCCGTCCTCCCATAACAAGACCAACTCCCTTCTTAACATTTTCGTACTTGTCAGCCAAATGCTCTAA
>CANQHZ010000098.1 GCA_947623805.1 uncultured Lachnospiraceae bacterium
ACGCTGCCTGCATCGCAGCGTTCCTCTGCCGCATGGACATTAAACAGAATGGCAGGGGACTATGGGAGCAGGATGGAAGCTCTGGTAAAGAAGAACAATCCAGACTGGAAGCCGGGAGCTGCTTTTGACACAAGCGTTTTAGATCAGCTTGACGGAACACTCGGCGGGGTGGATTTTAAGGCTTGATAGCAGGCAAGGCAGTATAAAAAAACAGGCAACAGTAAAACAAAACAGGCATTTAGGGCAGGAGAGCGTTTGTTGGGAGAAAACCAATGGGCGCTTTTTTGTATATAAGATCAATCATCTGGTGTCATTCCCCGCCATTTCTATTCATGTTTCAGTTTGAAAAAGCATAGAGATGGAGGACAGGACAATGACGGAAAAAGAAGATAACACTTGATTTATCGAACGGAGAGAAATAATAATTTAAATTTTTATAATTCCTATCTTACAAATCTTCATCTAAATTGTGGAAAACCAGTATAATGAAAGCAGCTATTAGGCTGCTTTTTTTATATTGTTAAAACCTATAACCATTTAAAGAAAAAAAGAACTATGCAAAAGCTGTTTTTAGTGGTATAGTATATAAAATAAATTAACATACTTTACTGATAGGAATAATAGGTTAACAGGAGAACAAAAATGACACTGATTCAGTTGAAATACGCAATCACTGTGGCGGGGCAAAATTCATTGAATGATGCGGCAAAGGAGCTTTTTATATCCCAGCCCAGTCTTTCCTCGGCAATCCGTTCATTGGAAAAGGAATTGGGGTTTGAAATATTTACACGCTCAAAAAACGGGATTACTGTGACGACAAAAGGCATGGAATTTATCGGGTATGCAAAATCCGTCATGGAACAGTATGATCTGCTGGAGGCAAAATATATTTCGCAGACAGGCGTGAAAAAAAGCTTCAGCGTATCCATGCAGCACTATACGTTTGCGGTCAATGCGTTTGTGGAGCTGGTAAGGCAGTATGGAATGGACGAGTATGAATTTGAGGTACATGAGACGAAAACCTATGAAGTGATTGAAGACGTGAAAAACCGCAAAAGCGAGATTGGCATCTTATACCTGAATGATTTTAACAGGAATGTCCTGAATAAGCTGTTTGCGGAGTATGGGCTGCAGTTTCAGCCATTGCTGGAATGTGGCATATATGTCTATCTGTGGAAAGGGCATCCTCTGGCGGGGCGGGAAGAGATTGCATTGGAGGAGCTGGAAGAGTACTCATGCCTTGCATTTGCGCAGGGAGAGCATAATTCCTTCTATTTTGCGGAAGAGGTATTGAGCGCCTATCCGTACAAAAGACTAATCCGAGCCAATGACAGGGCTACTTTGCTGAATCTTATGGTTGGATTGAACGGATTTACGCTGTGCTCCGGCATCATATGTGAAGATTTGAACGGAGATGATTATTGCGCCGTAAAACTGAAATCCGACGAACGGATGACGATTGGATACATATCAAGGAAAGATGCGCCTGTCAGCGTAATCGGACAGAAATATCTGGAGGAAATAGCAAAATATAAGGATAAATCCTTAGGATAATCGGAGGGAGAAATAAAAATGGCAAGAGGAATTGAGACAAAATGTCTGCATCTGGAAGAAGATGAGGGATGCGGCGGCAATTACGGAGCAATCAGCTATCCAATCTATCAGACCGCCACTTATGCCCATCCCGGTGTGGGCAAAAGCACAGGATATGATTACAGCAGGCTGCAGAACCCTACAAGAGAGCATTTGGAAAAGATAGTGGCAACACTGGAAAACGGAATAGATGCGTTGGCTTTGTCTACGGGGATGGCGGCGATTACCATGTTAATGGAATTGTTTGCGCCAGGGGATCATCTGATTGTGGACGCAGACCTTTACGGAGGGAGCATACGGCTTTTTAACAATGTATCGGAAAAAAACGGGCTTACGTTTTCCCACATTGACTGCTCTAAGGAAGCTGTGGAGAGTTATGTCCGCGAGAACACAAAGGCGATTTATGTGGAAACGCCTACTAATCCAATGATGAATGTGACGGATATAGAAAAACTTTCAGATATCGCAAAGAAGCATAATCTGCTGCTGATTGTGGACAATACATTCCTTACTCCATATTTCCAGAACCCGTTAGATCTGGGAGCAGATATTGTGGTACATAGCGGGACGAAGTATCTGGGCGGTCATAATGACACGCTGGCAGGCTTTTTGATTACAAACAGAGAAGACATCAGCGAGAAGTTTCGGTTTTTAATCAAGACAACAGGAGCGGGACTTGCGCCGTTTGACAGCTGGCTCATTTTGCGGGGGATAAAGACGCTTGGCATCCGCATGGAAAAGTCGCAGCAGAATGCGATTGTTCTGGCGGACTGGCTGAAGGAGCAGAAAGCTGTGACCAAAGTGATTTATCCGGGACTTCCCACACATCCAGGATATGAGACGATGAAAAAGCAGGCAAGAGGATTTGGCGCGATGATTAATTTCCAGCTTGAAAGTAAAGAATTTGCCTTAGCGGTTTTGGAAAAAGTCCGCATGATTAAGTTTGCGGAAAGTCTTGGAGGCGTAGAAACGCTGATTACATATCCGACGACACAGACACATGCGGACGTGCCGAAAGAGGTTCGGGAAAGAAACGGCATCACGGAAAGCACGCTCAGGCTTTCGGTCGGAATTGAGGATGTAAAGGATCTGCTGGAAGAACTAGACAACGTATTTCGAGAGACAGAAGGTGAATTGCATGGCTGAAAGAAATCTTGATTTTGACAGTGTGACAGACAGGGAAGGCACGAAAAGCCTGAAATATGATTTTGCGAAAAAGCGCGGGAAGCCGGAGGATGTGCTGCCGCTTTGGGTGGCGGACATGGATTTTAAGACTTCTTCCTATATCGAGGATGCGCTTGTGGAGCGGTCAAGGCATGGAATTTTTGGGTACAGCGAGGTGCAGAAGCCGTATTTTGATATCGTGAGCGCATGGATGAAAAAACATCATGACTGGGACGTTCAGGAAAGATGGCTGGTAAAGACGCCGGGAGTCGTATTTGCGCTGGCAATGGCGGTCAAGGCGTATACAGACCGAGGGGACGGCGTGCTGATCCAGATGCCAGTCTATTACCCGTTTTCGGAAGTGATAGAAGACAATGGAAGAAAAGTGGTGAGCAATACATTAGTTCTTGGAGAGGATAACCGTTATCATATTGACTTTGACGATTTTGAAAAAAAGATTATCGAGGAAAAGATTAAACTGTTTTTCCTGTGCAGCCCGCATAATCCAGTGGGAAGGGTGTGGACGAGGGAGGAGCTGACAAGGCTTGGGGATATCTGCGTGAAGCATCAAGTAATCGTTGTCAGCGACGAGATTCATCATGACTTTGTATTTCATGGAAAGCATATTGTCTTTGCAAATTTGAAAAAAGAATATGAAGACATCAGTATTGTCTGCACATCGCCAAGCAAGACGTTTAACCTTGCCAGTATGCTGCTGTCCAACATTTTTATTCCTAACCCAAAGCTGCGGCATAAGTTCCGTAAAGAATTGGATGCGGCAGGCATAAGCCAGCTTGGTGTGATGGGACTTGTCGCATGCGAAGCCGCATACAGTAAGGGGGAGGAGTGGTATCAGGCAATGCATTCCTATGTGGCGGATAATATCGCATTTACCAAAAAATATGTGGAGGAAAAGCTTCCTGGCGTGCGCATGACAGAACATGAAGGAACGTACCTTGTGTGGCTTGATTTCAGGGAAACCGGGCTTTCCGCAGAGGAGCTGGATGAGCAGATCGTGTATCAGGCAAAGCTGTGGCTGGACAGCGGAAAGATCTTTGGCGAGAGCGGCAGGGGATTCCAAAGGATTAATGTTGCCTGCCCCAGAAGTGTGCTGTCGGAAGCGCTGGAAAGAATCAGAAAAGTAATATAGCTATAGGCAATATTTATGATGTGTGAAAAGAATAATCTATCACCTTAATCAGGAAAATCTATTGACGTGATAAAAGTGAAAAAGTATAATGTGTAACATGAAATAAAAGCCTACAAAACCTATTAGGTAAGTATGAATAAAGAGGACACAATATGAGCAATACATATAAGGAGCTGCAGAACTCCCATCCGTGTTTTGGCGGTTACAAAAACAATGTAGGGCGGATTCATCTTCCAGTCAGTCCAGGGTGCAATATTGCCTGCCGTTTTTGCGATCGGGCAGTCAATGACGTGGAAGAACGGCCTGGAGTGACATCAAAAGTCATCACGCCAGAGGAAAGCATAGAGGTTCTGGAAAAGGCATTGGCAATCTGTCCAGAGATTACTGTTGCAGGCATTGCGGGACCAGGAGATACGCTGGCCACGGATTATGCATTGGAGACGTTTCGCAGGATAAAAGAAAAGTTTCCTAAGCTCATCAAATGTATGAGCACAAACGGGCTGCTTCTCTATGAAAAAGCGGATGAAGTGATTGACATCGGGATCGATTCCCTGACCGTTACCGTAAATGCCGTGGATCCCAAAATCCTCGCAGAGCTGAATAAATATATTGTTTACCACGGAAGAAAATATGAAGGTATAGAAGGGGCAAAAATCCTCATAGAAAATCAGTTAAAGGGTATTAGAAAAGTGGCGGCGGCTGGTATCACAATTAAGATCAATACTGTGCTTGTCCCGGAAATAAATGGGGAACATATCGAGGAAATAGCAAAAACCGTGAAAGAAGCGGGCGCAAGCATTTACAATATCATTCCCCTGATTCCGCAGCATGAGCTGGCAGACCGGAAAGCTCCGAATTGTTCACAGATTGACGAGGCAAGGACGAGAGCTTCTAAATATATTGATGTGTTCAGGCATTGCCAGCATTGCAGGGCGGATGCGGTCGGAGTCCCGGGGAAATCGGAGTACGGCGATCAGATTTACCAGAGAAGATTACAAAGCAAGGAGACATTTTCGCATGGCTAAAACATCATCAGCGAATTTAGCGGAAGGGCAGCCTAAAACAGCGGGGTATCGGGTAGCTGCGGCATCCAGCGATGGGATTGTCATAAACCAGCATTTTGGAAGGGCAGATATTTTTTATATATACGAAGTGACAGGAAAGGGCAATTACAGATTCCTTGAAACAAGGACGGTCACGCCAATATGTGACGGTGGAAATCATGACGAGGAAAAACTTTGCAGCAGCATTGACAGATTCAAAGACTGCAAATACATCTTAGTCAGCAGAATAGGCATGGGCGCCGCCAACAGAATGGAGCAGTCCGGCGTGACGCCAATGGAGCTGCCGGGAATGATCGAGGAATCGCTCGACAAACTGGCGGTATATGAGCAGCTGCAGCATTTATTTTAAATAAGACAGCAAAAATATATTAAATGGAAAGGAAAGAAAAACAATGGCAGAGTTAAGACAGATTGCAATTTACGGAAAAGGCGGGATTGGGAAATCGACTACCACGCAGAATCTGACGGCAGGATTGGTCGAGCATGGAAAAAAGGTCATGGTGGTAGGCTGCGATCCGAAGGCGGATTCCACAAGGCTTCTGCTCGGTGGTCTGGCACAGAAGACGGTTTTGGACACGATAAGGGATGAGGGAGAGGATATCGAGCTTTCTCGGATTATGCGGGAAGGGTACGGCGGAACGAAATGCGTGGAATCAGGCGGACCGGAGCCAGGCGTAGGCTGCGCAGGACGAGGAATTATCACTTCCATCAATATGCTGGAAAATTTAGGCGCGTACACGGATGATTTGGATTATGTGTTTTACGATGTATTAGGCGACGTCGTCTGCGGCGGTTTTGCGATGCCGATTCGAGAGGGAAAAGCAAAGGAGATTTATATTGTCGCAAGCGGCGAGATGATGGCTCTGTATGCGGCAAACAACATCGCAAAGGGCATTAAGCGCTACGCAAAGACCGGAGGCGTAAGGCTTGGCGGCATCATCTGCAACAGCCGCAATGTCGATCGGGAATTAGATCTTTTGCGGGCATTTTCCAAAGAGCTTGGCACACAGCTTTTGTACTTTGTGCCGCGCGACAATATCGTGCAGCGTGCGGAGATTAACAAGAAGACGGTTATTGAGTATAAGCCGGATTCCAATCAGGCGCAGGAATACCGCAACTTAGCTCAGGCGGTCATTGACAATGCCAAATTTGATATTCCCACGCCGATGACGCAGGAGCGGCTGGAAGAAATTCTGCTGGAGTTTGGTCTTATGGACTCGGCGGACGATTATCACATCTAAGGAGGAGTGTGTACATATGGCAAAGATT
This sequence comes from uncultured Lachnospiraceae bacterium, assembly GCA_947623805.1. Classification (GTDB taxonomy): domain Bacteria; phylum Bacillota; class Clostridia; order Lachnospirales; family Lachnospiraceae; genus COE1. Next base: position 6,241 of record CANQHZ010000098.1, read on the forward strand.
TATGAATCAATCACAGAGCTTGTCGGAAGGACACCGCTTCTGGAGATTAAAAATTATGAAAAAAAACATGGCATTAAGGCAAAGATTTTAGTTAAGCTTGAGTATTACAATCCAAACCAGAGCGTTAAGGACAGGATTGCCCTTGCGATGGTGGAAGATGCGGAAAAAAGAGGACTGCTGAAGCCTGGTTATACGATTGTGGAAACGACGAGTGGAAATACTGGAATTGGTCTTGCGGCGATTGCCGCGACAAAGGGGTATAAATTCCGCGTTTATATTCAGGATCAGGTAAGCCGCGAGCGGTATCAGGTAATCAAGGCATTTGGCGGCGAGACAATCAAGCTGTCCGAAGAACCAGCGGTAGCAAAGGCATTAGATGAGACGGGCGGGGATTTCGTTGCTGCCATAAAGGCGCTGAAAGAAGAAGTCTTGTCCAAAGAAAAGGATATTTTCTTTGTTGATCAGACGGCAAATCCAGCAAACCCAGCTATACATGAAACGACGACCGGACCGGAGATCTGGGAGGACACGGATGGAAACGTGGACATTTTTGTGGCAAATGTCGGGACAGGCGGAACAGTGTCCGGCACTGGAAAATATCTGAAATCAAAAAATCCGGATATTAAGATTGTAGCAATCCAGCCAGGAGTAAATTCCCTGCCGAGCGAAGAAAATCCCGAACCGGAGGAGATAACAGGCGTACATCCTTTTGAGGGCGTTCCAGTGGAGCGGGTTCCGTCAACCATGGATTTACAGATTTATGACGAAAAATTTGAAGTGGAAACTGTACAGGCTTACAAGGCGGCAAGGGAAGTGGCAAAAACGGATGGAATTTTAATTGGCACGTCTTCGGGAGCTGCAATCCATGCAGCGGCGGAGCTTGCAAAACGCCCAGAGAACGAGGGGAAAACAATCGTGGCTGTGCTGCCCGATACGGGGCTTCGCTATCTGTCCACCAACCTGTTTAACGAGGAGTTTCCCGTATGAGGAAAAGAAAGGAGTAGTTATCAATCATGGCAATCAATTTAGGGAGTTCAAATGTGGCGACAAGGGAAAACCGGATTGGCTCTATCACAGGCTACATCGGTTCATTGAGCGACCTCGCATCACAGAGCGAGTGCGGCACGTTAAAGGGCTGCTCCCGCTGCTTTTCACAGTCCAGCACCTGTCTGTCGAGCTGTGCGTTAGGGCAGCTTTCCGCCATACGGGATATTGCGATTATCCATCACGGACCGGCAGGCTGTTCCGTGGCGAGCGCAAGTGCCTATTATCTGGATAAGGTCATGGCAAAAAAGCGCGGCGTGACAAACGATACGGTCTATGTAGGGACGGACATGAACGAAAAAGATACGATTTTTGGTTCTACAGAAGCCCTGCGCAGGATCATACTGGAAGTCAATAAACGGTATTCGCCGAAAGCAATCTTTGTGACAAGCTCATGCGCGACTGGAATCATCGGAGAGGACATCGACAGCGTGGTGGATGATGTAAGGGACGAGATCGACGTGCCGATCGTAGCGGTTCACTGCGAGGGCTTTAAGTCACGCATCTGGGCGACCGGATTTGACATTGCGGATCATGCGGTACTAAGTTCCATCGTGCAGCCGCCCAAGGAGAAAAGAAACACGATCAATTTCAAGAATTTCTATGAGAGCGCAAGGCCGGAGATTATGGAGATGTTTCGTGAATTTGACTTAGAGCCGATTTTCCTGTACTGCAACTCGAGCGTAGAGGAGCTGTCGCATATCTCGGAATCCCTTGCGACGACCTGCATCTGCGGCACGCTGGGCAATTACCTTGGCAACGCATTGGAGGAAAAATACGGCGTGCCTTATGTGCGCAGCATCAACCAGTGCGGTATTGTAGGCTTTGAGACATGGCTGCGCGAGATTGGAAAGGTGACAAACCGCAGCGAAAAGATTGAAAAATACATCAAGGAGCAGAGAGCGGTTTATTTACCACAGATTGAGGAGGTCAAAAAAGAACTGAAAGGGCTGCGGGCGGTCATTGGCATGGGACCGGGCTACACCTTCGAGGTTTCGAGGGTATTAAATGAGCTTGGAATCGAGGTTGTGTGGGCGCTGGCATGGCATTATGACAAGAAATACGAAAACGGGGATGTCCCGCCGTCCATGAAATATCTGCTGGACAATAACATTGACTTTGAGGCGAGCGTCGCCGACCAGCAGAATTTTGAAGTGATGAACATTCTGCATAAGTATCAGCCAGATTTGTATCTTTCCAGACATCCGGGCTCTACCGTCTGGGCAATCAAAAATGGGACTCCAGCAGTCTATGTGGCGGATGAGTACATGATCTTCGGCTATAAGCACACGCTGGAATTTGCCCATGCAATCCTGGATGCGACGCGCAACAGAAGCTTTGAGCAGAATCTTGCAAAGCGGGTAAAGCTGCCCTATACGGACTGGTGGTATGAGCAGAACGTGGACAAATTTTTGGAAGGAGGCAGCGCCTCCGAAAAGAATGGAGGCGCGCAGGGTCATGGCAAAATTGCTGGATAAACAAAGATACAAATGCGCTCTTGGCGCGATGCAGACGGTACAGGCGATCACAAGGGCGATTCCGATACTTCATTCAGGTCCCGGGTGCGCACAGAAGCTCTCGGATTCCACTGGAAGCTCAGGATATTTTTCGCCGAATATTTTCCCCTGCACCAGCATCAATGAGAAGGATGTGGTATTTGGCGGCGTAAAAAAGCTGGAAACGACGATTGAAAACGCTTTAAAGGTGATCGACGCGGATCTGTATGTGGTGCTGACTGGCTGTATTCCAGAAATCGTGGGAGACGATACTGGAGAAGTCGTGAGCCGTTTTGCGGATGCCGAAAAGCCAGTGATTTACGCATCGACAGCGGGATTTAAGGGTAACAATTATATTGGGCATGAGCGGGTGATTGATGCCATTATCGACCAGTATCTGGAAAAAGCCGATGAAAGAGAAAAAGGCTTGGTCAACATCTGGGCGGACGTCCCTTATCAGGATCTATTCTGGCTCGGGAATATCAGGGAACTGGAAAAACTGATTGCCGAGATTGGACTTACGCCGAATACGATTTTTGGCTATAACCGCGGGATAGCGCAGATCGATAAAATCCCAAAGGCGGAATTTAACCTTCTGGTCTCTCCGTGGGTTTCCCTCTCCAACATGAAGAAAATGGAGAAAAAGCTGGGAATCCCGTATCTGCATTATCCGACTCTGCCAATCGGAGCGTTTGAGACAAGCAAGTTTCTGCGCGAGGTCGGATCATTTGCAGGCGTGGACGAAAAAAAGGTGGAGAGCGTTATAAACGAGCATGAGAATTATTACTATTATCTGATTGAACGCTACGCAGACCTTTTTCTTGAAAACCGCGTAATCAATAAGCAGTTTTCTGTTGCCGCGGATGCGCAGTACGCCCTTGGCATCACGAAGTTTCTGGCAAATGACTTGGGACTTGTACCCGCAAAACAGTTTATCGTGGACGATACGCCGAAACAGTATCGTGAAGCGATTACAGAGGAGTTTAAGAAATTAAATTACGGACTGGAGGCGGAGGCTGTCTTTGAGACGGACAGCTATAAGATCCATGAGCAGATCAAAGAACATAATTACCACGGCTATCCCCTGATTCTCGGAAGCTATTATGAAAAGGAGCTGACTGAGAGCCTGAAGGGGAATTATCTGAACATAGCATGGCCAGTGCAGGATAAAGTAGTGCTGGATGACTTCTATGCAGGATACACTGGCGGCATTAGACTGATCGAGGATATTTACACGGTCGCAGTGCAGAGATTTAATTAGCAGGAGGTTTTCCTATGTCTTATAAGATAGCGGTTGCATCCTCGGATGGGATACAGATTGATGAAACCTTTGGCGCTGCAAAGAGATTTCTGATTTATGAAGTGGAGGACGGCGTATACAGAAGACTGGAGGAAAGGGCGGCTGATGAGGACAAGACGGACCGCAGAGGCACACAGCAGGAATCCAGCTTTCAAAACGCCTGCAATGCAAAAAGCGCTTGCAATGCAGAAAGCGCCTGTCACGCAGAAAGCGGGTGCGGAAACGGCACAGGAGGCGGATGCGGCGGCGCTGGGGAAGCGTCTACAAAGGTGGAGCTTGTATCAGACTGCAGGTGCGTAGTCTGCAAAAAGATTGGATTTCATATACAAAAACAACTGGAGCGGAAGGCAATCTCGGCTTTTGATGTCACTTGCCCAGTGGCAGAGGCATTGGAAAAGATTTCCTATTATTTTACCAGAATGGATAACCATGAGTCTTTACGGGTGCAGAAGCCAGATACCCCGCAGGAATAAAGAAAGACGGACGAAATTTTGTCTGTAAGGAGGTTCTTATGAGGATATCAACAAGAGGTAAAAACGCAATCAATCTGATGCTGGATCTGGCGACGTATCATCAGGGAGAGCCGGTAAGACTCAAGGATATCGCAAAAAGGCAGGATATATCTGAAAAATATTTGGAGCAGATTATTGCAGTGCTGCATAAGTCAGGACTCGTAAAAAGCATCCGTGGTGCGCACGGAGGATATGTCTTGGCTTATCCGCCGGAAAGATATACGGCAGGTCAGATATTAAAAGCAGTCGAGGGGGATCTGGCTCCGACGGATTGTGTCGGTGAAAACGGCTCAGAGTGCGAAAATAAAGGAACGTGCGTCAGCTACCGTTTATGGAAAAAACTGGACGAGGCGGTCAATGATGTATTGGAGGGTATTACTCTGGCGGATATGCTGGATTGGCAGAATGAGCTTCTGAGCGATCAATATATGATATAAGAAAAGACACAGTAAAAGGAGTTAAGAATGAAAACAGTGTAATATTCTGGTGTGCATGAAAGCAAACCGGGAAGAATCAATGATTTGGGAACAACAGGAAAGGAAGTGGCGGAAAACTTAAAAAAGCTGTTTGAAAGTGAAATGTAAAAATTAATCCTTGTTTTTATGTCAAATATGTGTTAGCCTAATACAGTAAGCCGTAACACATAATTGGATTATATGTTTTCTTGGGATTATCCCCGATATTTCCCCACTGTATTTAAAAGCTGCTAAAATTTTTAAAAATAATATTGACAAAAACGAACAAATGTTTTATAGTATTAAAAGATAAACATTTGTTCTGAAAATGGAGGATTAATTAAATGGAAAGAGAAGAAAAATTAAAGGCGCTGGATGCCGCACTTAGTCAGATAGAGAGACAATATGGCAAGGGAGCAGTCATGAAACTTGGCGATCCGAGTGCACAGATGAATGTAGAGACTATCCCTACAGGCTCTTTAAGCCTTGATATTGCGCTTGGGCTTGGTGGTATACCCAAGGGCAGGATTGTAGAGATATACGGCCCGGAGTCATCAGGTAAGACGACGGTCACGCTTCATATGATTGCTGAAGTACAGAAAAGAGGCGGCATAGCAGGCTTTATTGATGCAGAGCATGCATTAGATCCCGTATATGCCAGAAATATCGGCGTTGACGTGGATAATCTCTACATATCCCAGCCTGACAACGGTGAGCAGGCGCTTGAGATTACTGAGACTATGGTTAGGTCCGGAGCTATTGACATAATAGTTGTTGACTCTGTAGCGGCGCTTGTGCCCAAGGCAGAGATAGACGGTGACATGGGCGATTCTCATGTGGGCCTGCAGGCGCGCCTTATGTCGCAGGCATTGCGTAAGCTCACGGCTGTTATAAGCAAGTCAAACTGCACAGTCATATTTATAAACCAGCTGCGTGAAAAAGTTGGCATTATGTTTGGAAATCCTGAGACTACCACAGGTGGTCGTGCGCTTAAATTTTATTCGTCAGTGAGGCTTGATGTCAGAAGGATAGAGTCATTGAAACAAAGCGGTGAAGTGACGGGCAACAGGACACGTGTAAAGGTAGTAAAAAATAAAATCGCGCCGCCATTTAAGGAAGCGGAATTTGATATTATGTTTGGCGAGGGCATATCAATGACAGGCGATATACTTGACCTTGCCGCAAGCGTAAATATTGTCGTAAAAAGCGGCGCATGGTACGCCTATGAGGGCAATAAAATCGGACAAGGCAGGGAAAACGCCAAACAGTACCTAAAGGACAATCCGGACGTCTGCAAGGAAATTGAAAACAAAGTGAGAGTACACTTTGGCTTACAGGGTACAGATCAGCCGCAATCGGCAGAGCCTGACGAGGAAAAGTCTTCAAAAAAGGGCAAGGCAAAGGAATCCGAGAGCGAACAGTCAGAGGAATGATAAACGAATAACATCGAAAAACAGGGATATATATGTTAGTAACGGATATTACAGAGCTGTCAAAGACAAAGGCAAGGCTGTATATAGACTATCAGCCTGCCTTTGCACTTTACAAAAGTGAATTGAATAAATATGGCATAAAACAAGGAGAAGAATTGTCGGAGCGACTATACGAAATGCTCGTAAACGAAGTGCTTGCTAAAAGAGCAGTGCTGCGTGCCATGAATTTGTTGAAAAGCAGAGATTATACAGAACAGCAGCTGACAAATAAGTTAAGGCAAAATGAATATCCCACAGAGGCTATAGACAATGCGATTTCCTATGTAAAAAAATATGGATACATAGAAGACTTCAGATATTCTAAAGCGTATATTTCATATGCGGGAGCTACTAAGAGCAGAAAGCAGATAATAAATGATCTTTTAATTAAGGGCGTGTCAAAAGAAAATATAGATAAAGCTTTTGAGTCGTGCATTGAAGAAAATAACATTTCAGATGAGGAAGAACTTATAAGAAAACTGTTGCAGAAAAAACATTATGACAGCGCCGAGAGTACACTTCAAGAAAAGCAGAAAATAGTAGGTTTCTTATACAGAAAAGGGTTCCCTCTGGACAAAATTTACAAAGTTGTAGGGCAGGATGATTGAGCCGTTTAGGCAATTATTATAAATTATATTCTATTATAGGTCTTGACATAATACATTATAAAGGGTAAAATTGTAGTGTTGTAGTATCAGCATCTAGTTCTTGCGCGCAATGCGCATTTGAATAATATGCAGTC
>CANQHZ010000099.1 GCA_947623805.1 uncultured Lachnospiraceae bacterium
TATCCATTTATGGCTAATACCCATTATAGGACAATGATTATATTATATCAAGTGTAAATTTTTATTTTAGGAGATTTGATTTTGATATCGTATGATAAATTGTGGGTTACTATGAAAGAAAAGAAGATAAGTCAATATACCTTAATTAAGGATTACCATATAAGCGCAGGGCAGCTGTCAAGACTGCGCAAAAATTCATATGTGAGTACGCATACCATAGATATGCTATGCGATATTTTGGACTGCAATGTTGAGGATATTATGACTTACACTAAAAATTAAAAATAAATAAAAATACAGTTGCAGAACTGCAAATAGTTATGTATAATATAATTTATTAAGAGGCTTCCAATTATCAAGGAGTTGGGAGCCTAATAAAAAAATGCGACGGAAAACGTTTTCCAAAGCTCTTGAAACTTGTTTCATGCGGCGGCAGGGCGGTTGCCGCAATGGAACACATTAAGAAAGGACAGGTTTACATTTATGGAATTTGCGTCAGTTTATCACAGGACAATAGACAATTACTGCTACATGCTTGATGAAAACCAGCTTATCATCAATTTAAAGACGGGCTATGATGTTAAGGAAGTAAACATCATATACGGCGACCCGTTTGCAAACGGCATACTTGGCGGCGGCGAGGAGTGGACAGGCGACAAGGCAAATGTGCCGTTTAAGAAAAGGCTTAAATATCAGATTTGGTGGACTACGACGATAAATCCGCAGTTTAAGCGGCTTAAATATTACTTTGAGCTTGTGACGGACAGCGAGAAATGGTACTATTTTGAAGACGGCTTCGTGAGCGAGGAGCAGATGAACTTAAAAGGGCGCAGCCGTCAATGCTTTACCATGCCATGGCTTAATCCGAGCGATGTGAACCGCGTGCCGAGTTGGGTAAACGATACGGTATGGTACCAGATTTTCCCGGACAGGTTCTACAACGGTGACGCTTCCATAAATCCTGAAAACACAAAGCCTTGGAAATGCGAGGGCGGGGTAGGGCATAGCGATTTTTACGGCGGTGACATACAGGGGATTATAGATAAGCTCGATTACTTGCAGGATTTAGGTATTACAGGTATTTACACTACGCCAATCAACGAATCGCCGTCAAACCACAAGTACGATACGACCGACTATGAGAAGATAGACCCCCATTTTGGCGACGACACGACTATGAAACGCTTTGTTGACGAGGCTCATAAGCGCGGCATAAGGGTTATGATAGATGCGGTTTTTAATCATAGCGGATATTTTTTCAAGCCTTGGCAGGACGTGCTCAAAAACGGCAGGGAATCAGAATATTTTGACTGGTTTATGATAAATGAGTTTCCGTTTTCCGACAAGTGGGACGCGGCGAAGAAAGGGCAGCTTTATACGTTTGCTTTTTTCGACGCTATGCCAAAGCTTAACACAAATAACAAGGCAGTCCGCGACTATCTTATCGGCGTCGCATGCGGCTGGGTGAAAAAATACGGTGTGGACGGTATCCGCATGGACGTTGCAAACGAGGTTTCGCATACTTTCTGCAAGGAGCTGCGAAAAGCGCTGAAAGCGATAAATCCGGAGATTTATCTGCTTGGAGAAATATGGCATGATGCTATCCCTTGGCTTAGGGGCGACGAGTACGATTCTGTAATGAATTATCCGCTCGCGGGCAGCATGAAAGACTTTTTTATAGACAAGAGCCTTACGGGAGAGGACTTTGAATTTATGATAAACCGCTGCTATACAAACTATATGCAGCAGACAAACGATGTGCTTTTCAATATGCTTGACTCGCACGACACGATACGCCTTAAAAACGTGACAAGCGGGCTTGACGAGTATAACTGTCTGCTCGCGCTGCTGTTTACTATGCCGGGCAGCGTGTGTATATATTACGGCACGGAAATAGGAATGGAGGGAAGCTACGACCCCGATTGCCGCCGCTGTATGCCGTGGGAGGACATAGAGCAGGGTAAGTACAACGAGCAGATTTCCCTTACGAAGCAGCTTATAAAGTTACGCAGGGAGGAGCCGCTTATGCGTGAGCGCAACTTCCATTTTCCGTCGAACTACGCCAATCCGAGGATTGTGCAGTTCCAGAAAATGGGGTGGGGCGAGACGCTTGAAGTGATTGTAAACAGCAGTGACGATGATGTCGAGATAATAAAAGACAAAAACAGCAAGATAGTATTTTCAAGAAAGCTCGAGGGCGATATACTTCATGCAAACGGCGTCTGCATAAGGTATTTGAGCAATCAGAGGAATATCTGACAGGCTGATTAATCTGATGCTGATTTAAAGCCATCGGCTATATCGGCTCCGATAAAGCTTATGCTCATTTTTCTCGGTATCGCAGGAAAGGCGTCATACCCGACCCTGTCCCCGCTTTGGGGATAGTAGAAGCGCACACCGTTTATTTCAAAACTGTCAAGCTCATATGTGCCGTAATCCTGCTGTTTTACATAGTATGGTTTTCCGAGCTCATTATTTATGTGCCTTGCAAGCGGAATAAATTTGACGATTGAAAACAGCACACAAAAAGCTATGAATACTTTGCAAAAAGCGTTTTTGCCGCATAGTGGACCTGCCAATATTCCTATTGTTAAAAAAATTATAAGAAGAACATATGCATATCCGTACCTGAGAAGCGGCGCTGAAAGCTGCCAGAATAAGTATGAGACTGCTATGGCGGCTATTGCCAGATAATTGTCAGGCGTGAGGACAGCCGCTCTTAGCGGTTTGCATACAGCCGCTGCGATAAGCAATATTATACATAGTATGTCTAAAGCAATAAAAAGCTTTACGGATGTGGGAATCGTTTCCGAAAACCAGTGCGGGAACCAATCGGTTATCGGAAGATTTACCAATGCCGCATTGTATAAGCCGCGTCCCCATGTTTTTATTTCCGCCGCATCAATAGCTGCCATTTCCGCGGGAATTTTCCAATCAACATTGAAAATGTCAAGCTCAGGAAACGGATATAAAAGATAGCCGGAAATAATGATATTTCGGATAATCCAGGGTGAGATGACAGCCACTCCCATAAATATATATAGAGCAATATCTTTCCACCGCTTTTCTTTTATGAGCATACAGGCAGGCTTTATCGTAAGCAGAAGTATGAACCCCGCAGTAAGCTTTAATGTTACCGCATACACACATCCGACGCATATAAGGGCATAAGGAGCGACGCTTTTCGTGTTTTCTTCGAGCAGGGAAAGCCATTTTATTATAATAAAAAATACGGCGCACATAATCGCGTAATCAGAGGCGGGAGATGTTATTTCGCCATATATGGTGGTGAGATAGTAGAATGCCGCCAGCCTTGCAAAGTCGGAGAGCCTTATTTTTTTAAGCTTTGGAAGTCTTGACAGCCCTAAAACCTCTACGCTCAATATCAACGCGAAAAATCCGTTTACTGCGTGCAATGACTGGAAACCCAAAAAGCTCATGCTGTAAAGCGCTGAAAGGGCGAAGAAAGAGCTGTTGTATGCAAAACGAACATGTATGTTTCCAAGCCCTTTCACGATGCCGTATTCCTCTATCCAGCGTATGCTTTGCGCATGATAAAGGTCTGAGTCATAATGCATATATCCGCGTGAGGCGCAGAATGCCCATATTAATATAAGAATTATAGTACCCAGCCTGATAAACCGGGAAGTATGGCGCATATTTTCCGCAAGGCAGCTGAATATGCCTTTGTGCAGCGCTATAAATGCAGCAATACAGATAGACAGCATTATAATGTTCGCCGCAGCGCCGACCTTATAAAAGCAACTGAAAAGCTGAGAATACACGGTTGCCACGACAATGCCTGCAGATATAATGCTGTTTATGCTTTTAATCTCATATCCTGATATTTTTTTTATAATATGTGAAAACAAGTATCCCATCATAAATAGGGTAAAAGCCATATAGCTCCAATTCACAATAATCGAAAACAAACGGATGCCCTCCTGAGATAATATATTTTACGGATAAAAGGCATACAAAATACGGTTGCGTTATTTTGCATGCCTTTTGTGATACTTTGAATAATGATGTTGTTATGATATCTTATTGTAATAAAATTTGTAATAAAATATATGAGGCAGTTGTGAAATCGGTTATTTCCTAAAAATAATAATCTCCGTTTTTTCGGTATCACCCAGTCGCTTGAGTAAATCCTGCATACCATATATTGCCTTTTGATATACAAAGAATGCGTCATATGTTTTCTGGAAGTATTCGAGTGCGAGTTCTGTATTGCCCTCCTCTTTAGCCTCCCATGACTTGGTAGCCCATTTATGCACATCAAGATGAGCGCGCTTTAATGTGGCAAATTCAGAGCTGTTTGTGATAGATGGATTACTCTGAGCCGCAATCCATTTGCCAATCTTGCAGCTTTCGGGATTGTTGAGCTGCGTAACTTTGAGGTGTTCAAAATCGACAGCATTGTTGTAAACACGCCACATCAGGATAAAGTGGTCTATCTCAAACACGCGCAGCCAGTCTTGCTGCGTGATTTCCGCAAAACCACGCACCATGTCACTTCTGGCGGTATCGATGTATCGTCCTATTTGGAAGATGTGGGTACCTTGCTCCATGCAGTCCTTGGCAAGCTCAACATAGCTTTCTGAAATGTTTGAAATCTGCTTTGTAAAATCCTTTGTAACATTCGTCTGCGTATCGATATCCGCAAATACATTGTCGATTTTTTCTTTAATCAGCATCATCTGGTCTGTCATTTTTTCGATATCCGTAAGTGACGACTCGACGCGCGAGTTGCCCTCCTCGAGTTTGGCGGTAGTGTCGTCCATTGACGCGGCGAGCACGTTTATGTCATTCCTAAGCTCCGCAACCTGCTTAACAATATCCTCAGCAGATTCCGCCGTATTGTTTGAAAGCTGACGTACCTGGTCTGCGACTACGGCAAAGCCTTTGCCTGCCTCGCCCGCCCTTGCTGCTTCGATAGAGGCGTTCAGAGCAAGCAGATTGCTTCGGTTAGCGACCTGCTTTACAAGATTTACGATTTCGCCAATCTTGTCGATTTTTTCCTGAAATCTCTGCACTTCGCCGTTTATTTTGGAAATGCGCTCGGAAGATTCGTTTACCACTTTAATACTTTCGTTCATGTTTTCCGCGCTGTTTTTTACTACATTGAGCATATCGTGAGTGTTGTCACGTATGTGTGCCATATTGTTCGAGATGTTTTCGATGGAGGTCTCAAGATTTTGTCCGGAAACTTCCATATTTGAGATAGACTCCGATTGTGAATTGACTTGGTCGAGAGTTTTCTTTACATATGAATTGTCACCGATTGACTCCATGGCGTCGTTTAAACGCATTACAAAATTGTTGTTTGAACGTTTGAAAGCATGAATGACTTCATTAAATTTCTGTCCGTATGATGGGTCTGAAAAAGCCGAAGTGTCAATGTCATCATATTGACCGCTGATTACCTTATCCATAGCCTCCATTAAAAGCTCTAAATCATTGTTTGACACCGTATTGGCTGAAACACGTTTTTTAAGCATTATGTACCTCCTCTGCCGAATGTAAATGATTTTATTTATTCTGAATAGAAATAAATTAATACATAGGTATAGTGTAACACATAATTTATAAAAAAGGAAATAAAAATTATATTTTTTTGTGCAACTTTCTTGTTATTGTGTTGAAACCGCTGCAATTAAATGGTAAAATGTTAAAAAATATATAAAAATATAAGCGAATGGAGGCACAACATGGAAAATGAGGTTCAAAAGGGCGGATTGTCCATAAAGACAAAGCTGCTGGGGACTATTTTGCCAGTAGTCATCGTAATAGTGGCGCTGCTGACAATGGTTTCTTATATGATTTCCAAGAGCATTATCACTGACAATTCAGAGGATTTGCTCAGTTCATCAATCGAAAACCAGGCAAATGAGATTGAAGCGTGGCTCAATGAAAATCTTGCGGCTTTTCAGGCTGTGAAGCAGAATATTGAGGGCACGAAGCCTACGGACGCGCAGCTGCAGGATATTTTAAACCAGTATTACGGGTACAATGCCAATTACCCTGACGGTATTTACATTGCCGATGCGCAGGGCAACCTCATCACGGCGGAGGGTTCGGCAAAGACGGACGCAAACCCGACCTCGTCGGTATGGTACAAAGAGGGGCTTACCCGCATAAATATGGGCTTTACAAGCGCGTATGAAAATGAGGATGGCACTGCGGTAGTCAGCGCGTCGGGCATTCTCAACGACGGCTCGGGCAAGCAGCGTGTTATTTCCGCAGACATGACGCTGCAGAGAATAAGCATTATAGTAAACAGCCTTATAGAGATGAAGAACGCGCAGGCGTTTCTTGTGAGTACGTCAAGCAACACGATACTGGCGCATAGGGACGCAAGCCTTATTTCCACTCAGCTTGACGCGTCAAGCGCCGACAGCTTTTTGAGCGGAGTGGCGCAGAGAATTGCCCAGAGAGACTATTCGGACGCGGAGATAGACGGCAACCTGACTGTATTTGAAAAAATAGACGGTACGGACTGGATTTTGGTCTCATACATACCGACGTCGATAGTGTTTGCAAGCGTAAACCAGGTCAGAAACGTAATGCTTATAATAGGCATTGTAAGTGTCATTTTGCTTGCGGTCATAATCGAGCGCGTAGTACATATGGTTATCAAGCCGGTAAAAGAGCTTACGAGCGCGATAACTAAGATGACGGACGGCGACTTTACAATCACTGTCAAGGCGTCGGGCTCTGATGAGATTGGCATGATGAGTCGGGGCGTGGAAAAGTTTGTACTTTCCATGCGAAATATGATTGCGTCAATACATAATGTTTCCGACAGGCTCAGAAGTCAGGCTGACGAGAGTTATGACGTTTCAAAGCAGATGAATGAAGCGAGCAGCCTGCAAAATCTTTCCATGGAGGAATTAAACCAGACGGTTACGCAGCTCTCGACGTCTATAGGAGAGATTGCGGACCATGCGACGCAGCTTGCGGCGGTAGTGTCTGAGACGCGCGATGACAGCGAGCAGGTAAACGCCAAGATGAAAGAGACTGTGGAGATTTCACGCCAGGGCAGGCACGACATGAACCAGGTTGGCGATGCTATGAGCAGCATTAATTCTTCGATTGAACGTCTCAAGGAAGCTATTGACAAGGTAGGCGCGGCATCGGGCGAGATTACTAATATAACTACGGTTATTGCGGATATCGCGGAGGAGACGAATCTTCTTTCCCTGAACGCTTCAATCGAGGCGGCAAGGGCGGGTGAGTCCGGCAGGGGATTTGCGGTCGTGGCGACGCAGATAGGCAAGCTTGCGCAGACGAGTTCGGATTCAGTAAAGACAATCGAGGGCTTAATCAGGCAGATAAACGAATATGTGGGCAATTGTGTAGAGCTTTCCGACGGCAGCGTGGAGAGCATAAACAACAGCAGCGCGCTTATCGGTACGGCGCTCAATACGTTTGACAAAATTTATGACAATATCGGCGTGGCGAATGACCTTGTTCAGTCGATGATACAGAAAGTAGAGCAGGTTGACGATGTCGCGACAAACGTTGCGGCAATTTCGCAGGAGCAGGCGGCAAGCTCGGAGGAAATCTCGGCTACTTCGGATACTATGGTAGAGCACGCAAGAAGTATTACAAACAACAGCGAGTCCGTGGCGGAGGAGTCAAGAAAGCTTACGCAGTCGTCAAACGAGCTTACAGAGCAGATTAATATTTTCAAAATATAGGAGGACGGGGCAAATGAAAAGAAGTGTTAAAAAGATATTCAGCCTTATGCTTGCGGCGGCGCTGATGCTTTCAGGCTGCGGGCAGTCTTCAGCTTCGGGAGTGTCGGTTTCAGGCTCGGGCAAAAAGCTTTTGATGACTGTGTCGGACGGTTCGGATACTTTCCGTGCTACGCTTGCCCAGGCTGCGCAGGATACGGCTGCGCGGATAGGTGCGACGCTTGATGTGGTGGATGCCCAGGGCTCGATAGAGGCGCAGGTACAGCAGATACGTACGGCGCAGGAACAAGGGTATGATGCCGTGCTGTGCTGCCCTGTGGACACTGATACGGCTGTGCAGCTTGAGGAGAGTGCGGGGGATATCCCGATTGTCTTTATGAACAGCTGCCCTGACGATAAGAGGCTTGAAGCGGACAGATATATGTTTGTAGGCTCGGACGAACTCGTGGCGGGCACTTTCCAGGCGGAATACGCGCTTGAGAAGCTGGGAGCAAAGAATGAGATTAACGTGCTCATTTTCAAAGGTGAGAAAAACCATTCTGCCACCAAGGGAAGGACAGAGGCGGTAAAAAATACATTCGCGGACAGCGGCAAGAACGTAAATATCGTATTTGAGGACTATGCTGATTGGAGTACGGATAAGGCGGCGGAGATGTTCAAGATATTTTTGAGCCTTGGCGTGCCTTACGACTGCGTTATCTGCAACAATGACTCGATGGCGCTTGGCATTATTGCAGCGTGTAAAGATGAGGGGATAGACCCGTCTTCTTTTCCGATTATGGGTGTGGACGCGACGGCGGACGGCTGTGCGGCTATAGCTGACGGCGATATGGCGTTTACTGTGTACCAGTCGGCGACAGGGCAGGGCGAAGCTGGAGTGATGGTAGCCGTAGCCTTGGCAGGAGGACAGTCGGCGTCGGCAAGCGGCTTTGACGTGTCGGAGGACGGCAAGTATGTATGGGTGCCGTTTGAGCAGGTGGACGCGTCGAATGTGGGAGCGTACCGGTGAGAAGGAATATGTTGGGCGCAAGCCGGGTGGTAATCAAATGAAATAGCGGCAGGGAAGGGAGCGAAAATGAAAGAATATAAATTTTATGGCTGGGAAAAGGCTGATATAAAGGATGAGAACGGGCTTACCCCGAGGGATTATTATGATATCCTTTCGGGCATATGGTGTGCCGATACTTGTGCGCCGCGTATGCGGAATGAGTGGAGCGCTGACAATCCCACGTTTGGGCAATGCTCGATTACGGCATTTTTGATGCAGGATATTTTTGGTGGCAAGGTTTATGGCATTTTGCGGCCGGGCGGGAATTATCACTGCTTCAATGAGGTGGGAGACTGCGTGTTTGATTTGACCAGCGAGCAGTTTGGAGATGAGGTATTGGACTATAGTGATTGTACGGAACAGTTTAGGGAGGTACATTTTGCAAAGGAGGAAAAGCGGCTGAGGTATGAATATTTGCGTGGGGAGCTTATGAAACGGCGAGGAGGGTATTGAATTTTTGTTGGTTTTAGGATAGGTAATAGGGGAGGAGTGGGGGATAAATTAATAGTTGAAAACGGTCATAAAATCAATCGTAAAAAAATACGATTGATTTTATGACCGTTTTTGCGTATAATATAAATAATAAAATTGGAAAGGAAGTACAGTGTATGCGCGAAACAAGGACAACGGAGTTCAAAGAAAAAATCACTAATACGTTTTTAAAAACGGTAAGTGCCTTTTCAAACTACGACGGTGGAGAAATTTTTTTTGGTATTGATAACAATGGCAATATCAAAGGACTGCAGGATGCAAAACAAGCGTGTCTGGATATTGAAAACAGAGTGAATGACAGTATTACTCCCCAGCCTGATTACACACTGGAATTGCAGAATAATGACAGAACGATAAAGTTGACTGTAAAAAGTGGTCCTCAAAAACCATATTTATATAAATCAAAAGCATACAAACGAAATAATACTGCAACGATAGAGGTTGACGCACTGGAGTTGTCGAGACTGATTTTGGAAGGGAAAAATATTAGATTTGAAGAATTGCCATGTGAAAATCAAGAATTGACATTTGATACCTTATGTCAAAAATTAAAGGAATGTATTCAAATAGAAGTCTTTAATCAGGATACCTTGAAAACGCTGAATTTGTATAATGGCGCTATTGGATATAATAATGCTGCCGGTATTTTAGCGGATAGAAATCATTTTCCGGGAATAGATATTGTGAAGTTCGGAGAAAACATCAGTGTGATTCACAAGAGAGCGACATTTGATAATATATCCATTTTGGCAGCATATGAAAAAGCATTAGGGGTATTCAGAGATTATTATCAATATGAAGAAATACAAGGCGCTTACAGGAAAAAGGTAGAAAGAATACCGGAAGCCGCATTTAGAGAAGCAATCGCAAACGCATTGATTCATAGAGTGTGGGATGTTGGGTCACAAATAAAGGTTTCGATGTTTGATGACAGAATAGAAATCATTTCTCCGGGAGGGCTGCCACCTGGAATCACGGAAGCTGAGTATTTAGCGGGAAAACTTTCAGTTTTAAGGAATAGAAATCTGGCAAATGTATTTTACAGGCTGGGACTTGTTGAAACATTCGGTACGGGGATTGTACGAATAAAACAACTTTATGAAGAAGGATTAAAACAGCCGGACTTTGAATTGTCGGAAAATACAATTAAGATTGTACTCCCGGTTTTTGAGAAAAAACTGAATTTAACGGAGGACGAAAGAAAAGTATATAAGATTTTAAGCAGGACAATGTTGAAATCAATCAGCGAAATTGTTCCTTATGTTGGGTTTGGCAAATCAAAGACAACACAGTTGCTGAAAGATATGGGCGAAAAAGGTGTTGTGGAAATTGAAGGCAGGGGGAGAGGGACAAAGTATGTGTTAAAATAATTACTATGCTGATGAGTAGTAATGCAAACTTGTATGATATAGACATTTTTTATATGAAGGTATATTTGTTTCACAGTAGAAGGAATGTGAATATGATAAAAGTATTATTTGCTTGTTACGGCAGTATTTTTAAATGTTCTGGAAATACCTATAAAATCGACGATTTCATAGCGGGAGATGACATGTACCACATTACTACTACACCATTGAGAAAGTAATATAATATAAAAATATGATGAGGAGGAATTTGATTTGAAAGCAGATAATGTGTCACTGTTGGAATTTATAGGAGCGAGTAAAAGGACGTTTTATATTCCGGTATACCAGCGTAATTATGATTGGAAAAAATTGCAATGTCTGACATTATTTAAAGATATAGAGGCTATTGCTATTTCAGAGAATCGTTCCAGTCATTTTATGGGAACCATTGTTTATGTAGAGGGAGAATCAAATGCAACGTTTCGTGCATTTACAGTTATTGACGGGCAGCAACGACTTACTACCATTATGATTCTATTAAAAGCAATTGTGGATTCTATAGATGATATAGATTTGAAAGAAGATATTTTTGAAAGTTATTTGATAAATCGACGGTGTCCAGAAAAATTGAGAATAAAATTAAGGCCAATGAAGGAAGATGCAGTAAATTTTCAGAGATTGATAGATGGGCGAATTGATGATATGGAACAAACACAGATTTTTAATAATTATAAATTGTTCTTGAAATTGCTCAGTGAATCGGAGCTCTCTTTAGAGCAGATTTATGCAGGAGTACAAAAACTGGAAATTGTGTATATTGAATTAAACGAGCAAAAAGAAAATCCACAGCTTATTTTTGAATCATTAAATTCAACGGGATTGGATTTAACACAGGCAGATCTGATTAGAAATTATCTTTTGATGGGGAAAGAATATTATACACAGGAGGCTCTTTATAATAAATATTGGCTTAAGTTGGAAAAAATGTTGCCAGATGCTATGATTTCGGATTATATAAGGGATTACTTAACTCTAAAAACAGGAAATATACCTAATAAAGACGATGTATATAGTAGTTTTAAGGGATATTATCAAGAATTGACGAACTATGATTCGGAAGGTTTTTTGGAAGAACTTACTACATATGGAGAATATTATAGTTGGTTTAAATTTTGCAATTGTCCTGATACGAATGTCAATTGTCGGCTTCTTCATTTGCAGAAGCTGAAATCCACAGTGGTATATCCTTTTTTACTAAGTATTTTTGAAGATTGTTTTGTATATCATAATATCGAATGTACACAATTATGTCAGACCATGGATGTTATTCTTGCATATGTAGTGAGACGATTACTTTGTGAAATGCCAACAAATGCCTTGAATAAAGTATTTGCTACAATGGCAAAGGATGTTAAACGATATCCGGGAGTGCCTCTTGAGGAACAGGTAATTTGTGTGCTATCTGCTAAAAAGGGAAAAGTTATTTTCCCAAATGATAATGTTTTGAAAGAACATATGATGACAAGAAATGTCTATAAATTTCCTCATATTAAATTTGTTTTAGAACAAATTGAAAGAAGTAAGAGTAAAGAAACAGTGCTATTTGATTCTCTTACCATCGAACATATAATGCCACAGACTTTAACTGCAAAATGGAAAATTGATCTTGGAAAACGGGCACAAGAAATATATGATAAGTATCTGCACTGTTTGGGAAACTTGACTCTTACTGGTTATAATCCAGAGCTTTCTAATGCTAGTTTTAATGAAAAGCAGGCTCTATACAGTCAGTCTAATATTTGTATTACCAAATCAATTGTACAATATGATCACTGGGGAGAGGATGAAATATTAAATCGTGGTGAGTTGCTAATTGAAGACATCAAAAAAATATGGAAATGTCCGGATTTAATTAACAATGTAAATTCTGAAGTGGATACCAGGACAGAATTCGATTTTACGGATGAAGTAAATGTTACTGGTCGTACTCCGACGGAACTTGAAATCATTGGTGAAGTATTTTCTGTAACTTCTTGGAGAGATTTTATGAAAAAGGTATGTGAGTTTCTTTATGAGTATGATTCACAAGTTTTTCGGAGTCTTACTAAGCATAATGATTTTAAAGGTAAGAGCGTGAGGATTATTGACGATAGTGATTTGAACATGCGTTCTCCTTTGAAAATTGCAGAAGGACTTTATATTGAAACAAATAGAAGTGCTAATGATATACTGAATTATTGTAAAATGATTATTGAAAAGTTTGATGGAGTAGAGGAATTGAGTTCATATAAGTTAAAAGCATTATAACACTTTGGCAATCATTTCACACTAATTACTACACTAATTTGCCCATAAATTTATGTAGACTTATAAGGATTTATATGAAATTAGAGCGAAAACAAAAATTAGAGTAAAACGCAAAATTCCTTGAAAAATCAAGACCTGCAATCGTATGAAGGGGGTTTACCAATATTTCCGGAGAGCCGGACTTGCGAAAGCTATGGTTAGAATAGTTATTCGTAATTTCTGATAATAAATAAGAGTTGACTTTTAAACACATTTTTATGTGATTTGTAGTGATGGAATGTTACAAAAAATAAAACTTCCCATGACGGCAAAAATGCATAGACCAAACCGAAAACAGTTGGCGTTTTTGCCGATGATGTGA
>CANQHZ010000100.1 GCA_947623805.1 uncultured Lachnospiraceae bacterium
GGCAATGAAGGAGCAGAAGGAAACAGCCAGAAAAGCGCGCAAGGAGACAAATTACATGGGCGCTGACGTGACGGTATATGAGTCGCTTGATCCTTCGATAACCACCAGCTTCGTAGGCTATGATAAGCTTACATACACTTCAAAGGTAACGACGCTTACCACGGAAGACGAGGTAGTCGAGGCGCTCACTGACGGACAGGCGGGCACGATTATAGTAGAGGAAACGCCGTTTTACGCTACGATGGGCGGTCAGGAGGCGGACACGGGCATTATAACTCTGGGCGACGGTGCGGAATTTGAGGTAAAGGACACGATTAAGCTTCTCGGAGGCAAGGTAGGCCATGTGGGCGTTGTCACAAAGGGAATGTTTAAGATGGGCGATAATGTCACGCTCAGCGTAAACGAGGCGAAGCGTGCGGACACCTGCAAAAACCACAGCGCGACGCATCTTCTGCAGAAAGCGCTCAGGACAGTGCTTGGCACTCATGTAGAGCAGGCGGGCTCATTTGTAAACGAGGACAGGCTTAGGTTTGACTTTACGCATTTTCAGGCTATGACGGCAGAGGAGCTTGAAAAGGTAGAGCAGATGGTGATAGAGCAGATTGCGAATAATCTGGACGTAAAAACAGAGGTAATGACGCTCGAAGAAGCCAAAAAGACAGGCGCGATGGCGCTTTTTGGCGAAAAGTACGGCGAGACTGTAAGAGTGGTAAAAATGGGAGATTTCTCTACAGAGCTTTGCGGCGGCACTCATGTAGGCAATACGGGCGCGATTATGGCGTTTAAGATTATATCTGAAAGCGGAGTGGCGTCGGGAGTGAGGAGAATAGAGGCGCTTACAGGCAATGGCGTTTTCAAGTATTATAAGAACTTAGAGGCGGAGCTTGAAAAGTGCGCAAAGATTGTAAAGACTACGCCGTCTGCGCTTACGGAGAGGCTTGAGCATCTAATGGCGGAGGTTAAGGCGCTGCAGAGCGAGAATGAGTCGTTAAAGAGCAAGGCGGCGAAAGACGCGCTTGGCGATGTTATGGACAAGGTTGTAGAAATAAAGGGCATAAAACTTCTCGCTGCGCGTGTTGACGGCGTGGATATGAACGGGCTGAGGGACTTAGGCGACCAGTTAAAGGGAAAGCTTGGCGAGGGCGTGGTAGTGCTTGCGTCAGGCGTTGACGGCAAGGTTAATCTCGTAGCCATGGCGACAGAGGGCGCTATGGCAAAGGGCGCGCATGCGGGCAATCTCATAAAGGCAATCGCGGCTGCGGTTGGCGGCGGAGGCGGCGGACGCCCCAATATGGCGCAGGCAGGCGGTAAGAATCCTGAAGGGATAGATAAGGCTGTGGAGGAAGCAAAGGGTGTGCTGGAAGGGCAGATTAAGTAGAAAATATTAATTAAAAACGGTTAAATTCTATTTAGATAGAGTTTATCCGTTTTACTCTTTGCAAGGAGAATTACTTATGAAAAAACACAACTTCACCCTCATCATCCCATCCCTAAATCCCGACGAAAAGCTTTCGCACACGGTACAGCTTGCTGTTGAGGCGGGAATTGGCGACATCATTCTTGTAGATGACGGAAGTGATGCCGGGCATAAGCATTATTTTGACGAACTAGTCCCAAAATATCCGCAGGTAACGCTTTTGTCCCATGAAAAAAACCTCGGCAAAGGCGCCGCACTCAAGACGGCATTTGAGTATTTTATAAAAAACAGACATGACAGCGACGGCGTGGTGACTGCCGATTCAGACGGACAGCATAGAATGAAAGACATTATAAAATGTGCTGAGGAAATGACGAATGGCGAGCATGCCATAATATTAGGCTGCCGCGATTTCTCACTTGAAAATGTTCCTGCAAGGAGTCGTTTTGGCAATAGGGCAACATCACTCGTGTTTCGTCTATTCTTTGGCATGAGTGTTTCGGATACTCAGACAGGGCTGCGTGCCATACCTTTCAAATATGTAAAAGAGATGCTTGAAGTCAAAGGCACGCGATACGAATACGAGACAAATATGCTTATATATATGAGCCAGAAAAAACTCCCGTATTGTGAGATAAAAATTGAAACGTTGTATTTTGATGACAACAGTGCATCGCATTTTCGTCCGGTACGCGATTCAATGCGCGTATACGGAATTATCATAAAATATGCGGCTAATTCTCTTGCGTCAGCGATTGTTGATATTTTGGCATTTTATCTGCTGGGGCAGTTCGTTTTTGCGGGTGGAGGCAAAATTGCCGTGCTGCTGTCTACCGTGACGGCGAGGGTTATCTCGTCAGTCGTAAATTTTGCATTAAACAGGAAATATGTATTTGACAGTCATTCAAATGTGTTGAAAACATTTTTTAAATACGTGTGTCTTGCAGTCCCGATAATGCTTATATCGTGGATTAGCGTATACGGACTGTCAAAGGCAATGGACTTTGACCAGCTTGGACGCACATTGTGGAAAGCCGTGGTGGACACGATACTTTTTGTCGTGAGTTTCCGTGTGCAGCGCAGGTGGGTGTTTGCCGAAAAGAGCAAATAAAATCAGAACGCATGATATTCAGGTCATAATGTGATTGGGGATAAAATATGAAAAATAGCAGAAGTGGAAGGAAAAACAACAATAGAAGGAAAGTGCGCGTTTCGACAGTGATAGGCAGGACGCTGCTCGTATTTTTTACGGCTGTATTTATCATGCTTTTTACATTGGTGGCATTGTGCTATACGCTTTTGACAGGACCGAGTGCTACGATGCGTGACAGAGTAGTGCTTTCGGCAATGCAGGCGAGTGCCACTAAGTGGCTGCCGGGGCTGTTTATAGACGATGCCTTAGTCGAGGAGATATGTGCCAGAAGCGCGAATGTTCAGGAGGAAGTTATTTCGATGGGGGCATTCGGCGTTACTGAAAATTCTGAGAATGGGGATTTGGCCGGAGAGGTTTCTGAAACGGAAACCTCCGCAGACGAGTGGGCGGAGGCCGTGGACGGCATGATTTATAAGACATACAGCGGTGCCACATATAAGGCATATCTGCTGATTGTCAAAGACCCATCGCGTGTGTACGTCGGCACATCAAGCGATTACAAGAGCGGCAAGGCGGGGGTGCGCATATTTGACATAGTGGAGCGTGAAAATGCCTTGGCAGCGATTAACGGCGGGGAATTTGAGGACATAAACGGGCACGGTAAAGGCAATACGCCTGTGGGACTTACATATTCAAAGGGAAGTTGTGTCTGGGACGATGGCGAAAGGCGTACATTTATAGGGTTTGACAGTAATAATGTGCTGCATGCTACAGAGTCGATGACGAGGTCTGAGGCGGATGCGCTTGGAATAAGAGATGCCGTTTCTTTTCAGACGGGAAACGTGCTGATTACAAACGACAATGAAAATGTCACGCTGTATTATTCGGAGAACAATGTCGGAATGGCGCAGAGGACGGCAATAGGGCAGAGGGCGGACGGCGCTGTCATACTACTTGTGACGGACGGACGTAGCGCAAGCAGCCTTGGTGCGACGAAGAATGACCTTATAGACCTCATGGTATCGGAGGGTGCTGTAGTGGCGGGAATGCTGGACGGCGGCTCGTCCGCGATGATGTACTACAGGGATTACTATACCAAATATAATATTGATACCGCAGGGCTTGACGAATACCAGAAACAAGGTCTGACGAACAAATACAAGGCGTTTACAAAGCCGCGTTACATACCGACATATTTTCTTGTGACACCTGAAGAATAGCTTAAGGAGCACACGTAAGCATATGAAAAAAAAGAAGAAGAAAAATAAAATCGCAAAAATTCCTGTTTTTTATTTGATGTATCTGACAGTAACGGCTGCCATAGTCTTTATCATTATTCTTTTCATGCAGCTTGTCAGAAACAGGCTTGCGGAATATGAGGGGGCCCAGCCAAGATATGTTGCTGAGGAGGTATTTGCGAGGTATTTTCAGCCGATTGACTATGCATCACTTCTTGCAGACGCGGAATATGAGGCGGGTGAGGCAAGCACTGACGAGCTGACAGAGTACCTCATCAATGAGATAGGGGGCAGCAGGCTCACATATTCTGTCGGTTCATCAAATGACGAGAGCGAGGTCAAATACATCGTAAAAGCGGGTCAAAAACAGCTTGCCGCCATAGTGCTTAATCTTTCCGATGCAAAGACGCGCCACGGATATGATACATATGAGTTTTCGCATCTTGATTTGTATTTAAACACGGAGGCATATTTGGAAAAGCTGTCGGAATATACTATAGAGGCGCCATCGGATTACTCGGTTGTTGTTGATGGCAGCATGATTTCAAAAGAGTTGGTTACATCTAGTTATGTGCGTGAGGATATATTGCAGTACAGTCCCTCGGATGTTCCGGAAATTGAGTATTCTGTTTACGCGGTGTCAGGAGCTGACAGCGTTCCCGGCGAGGTCGTGATAACCGCTCCTAATGGAGTGCAGGCGCAGGTGGATTTTGATGAAAATACGAATACGTATAAAGCCGGTCTTGTGTATGACGAGCAGCTTGCCACCGATTATACTGATTTTGTGACAAAGGCTATAGAGGGCTATGCGGCTTATATACAGGCGGCTCAAAATGCCAGCTTGGAAAGTATCAAGGGATACTATGACACGGGTTCTAAGGTATATTCCGAGATATTGTCGATGAGTGGCGATGAGTGGATGGTTAATGCAGGTGGCGGTATTGATTTTACTGATGTTCAAGTGGGAGAATTTTACGCGCATACGCCGGATATTTTTTCGTGCCATATTTCTTTTACGCAGCATATACATAGGGCAGGCAGCGAGGATTATGTCGATACAATCAGTAAATATGTATTTCTGCACCTCGTAAATGGCGGATATAAGATATATTATTGGTACAACGCATAAAAAATTTGCCTTTTTTGCAAAAAACTGTTGACGTTTTTCAAATATATGCTATAATCTTAAATGTGCAATTATTAAACCCGTACAGTCTGGCACACGATAATAGGGCTGGAGGGAGGTTAGGTGTGAGAGTATGTCAAATGTAATCGTTAAAGAGAACGAAACTTTGGACAGCGCTTTACGCAGATTTAAGAGAAGCTGTGCTAAGGCAGGAATCCAGCAGGAAATCCGCAAGAGAGAGCATTATGAGAAGCCAAGCGTAAAACGTAAGAAAAAGTCTGAGGCAGCTAGAAAGCGTAAATATAATTAATGAATTAAAATCCTTGGCGTTTGTCAAGGGTTTTTTCATAGCTATATGATATATTGTTTGTCATTGGCTGTTCAGTATTTAAGGAGTGACTATTCATGTTAAAGAACATTGAAATCGCGGGGTATGACCTATATCACCTTGTGGCGTGTTTTTTCCTATTCAGTATTATAGGATGGGTTGTTGAGTCCATATATATGTCGTTTTGCAACAAAAAACTTACGAACAGAGGTTTTATGACAGGGCCGTTTTGTCCGATATACGGTTTCGGAGCTACGGTAGGATACATATTGCTTCATCCCTTTGCGGACAACATAGTGCTTTTATATCTGGTGGGTGCACTGCTTGCGACGGCGTTTGAGTTTATTGTGGCAAAGCTTATGCTTCGCTTATTTGGTGAGGTCTGGTGGGATTACAACGACAAGTTCTGCAATTACAAAGGTGTTGTATGCCTTGAAAGTACGCTTGCGTGGGGCTTGTATGCAGTCATAATCATCACATTTTTGTTTGACAAGGTAATGAGCTTTGTTGACAAGTATCCGCATTCGTGGGGAATAAAAACAATCACGCTTGTATTTGTCATGGCTGTGTTTGATTTTGGCTATCACTTTGCAATGTCGGTAAAAATCAGTGATAAAAAAAGAGAGGAGCTTTCAGAGCTTTATCATAGGCTTAGAAAGAAATAAGCTTAAAAACAGATTTCTATAAATTTAGTATGGGCGGCAGTTTAAATGCCGTCCATATTGCATAAGAAACGAAAAAACCGCATAGATTTCTTAATAAATGGTTGAAAAACCGACAGGGAGATACCTATGTGGTTTAGAAAACGAATACTTTGTATATTTATGGCTTTTATGGTGACTTTGCAGATAGCGGCATCAGACACGCTTGTTGTAAGGGCGGAGGGACCCGAGATAACATCGCCGTCAGCTATACTGATAGAGGCGACGACAGGCACAGTCCTGTTTGAAAAAAATCCTGATGAAGTAAGAAGCCCCGCAAGCATCACCAAAATAATGACGCTGCTACTCACGTTTGAGGCGCTGGAGAATGGCAGGATAAAGCTTGATGACGAAGTAGTCACGAGCGAATACGCTATGTCAATGGGAGGTTCGCAGGTGTTTCTCGAAGCGGGCGAGGTACAGACAGTCGATACGCTCATCAAGTGTATTGCAGTGGCAAGCGGCAACGATGCTTCTGTAGCAATGGCTGAGTTTCTCGCAGGCAGCGAGGCTGATTTCGTAAATCAGATGAATGAAAAGGCTGCCCAGCTTGGCATGACTAACACACATTTTGTAGACTGCTGCGGACTCTCAAATGATATGGAGCATCATACCACGGCAAGAGATGTCGCGGTAATGTCAAGGGAGCTCATCACCAAATATCCGCAGGTATACAATTACACGACAATCTGGCAGGAGGACATCACGCACGTTACAGGGCGCGGCAGTACGCCCTTTACGCTTTCAAGTACGAATAAGCTGCTAAAACAGTACCAGTGGACGACAGGGCTAAAAACGGGCTCTACCAACCTTGCAAAATATTGTTTCAGCGCGACGGCAAGCAAAGATGATATAGACCTCATAGCCGTAATAATGGGCGCACCTGACCACAAGGCAAGGTTCTCGGAGGCGCAGAGCCTTTTGGAATACGGTTTCGCTATGACACGACTCTATGTCGACGAAAGCGAAAATAAGCTTTCCCCCATAGCGGTAAAAGGCGGCAAGCAGGATTATGTAGAATTGGTACCCGAAAAAACTTTCAGGTATCTTGATACGACGGGAGCGGACTTTAGCCAGATTGAAAAAAGCTATGAATATGGCGAAGAACTCGTGGCGCCCGTGGATGAAGGCACAGCGGCAGGACGCATCGTATATAAATTAAACGGCAATATAATAGGCAGTGTGCCGCTCCGTACGATGCAGGGAGTAGAGAAAGCGTACTATTTCGACTATCTAAAAAAGCTTATGGCAGAATACCTGCTGTAAGAAACACGAAATACTGTCGCAGCAATACAGAAAGGTTGCATTTAGGTTAAACGATGAATAATATATTTTGGATAATAGCCATAGTAGTGATAGCAGCAGGGATAGCTCTGCTTATAGTTGGCATTATTGACGGCAATAGATTTGTTGTGGTGCAGGAAGAATTTGCTCTCCCCAATATCACAAAGGAGTGTCGATTTGTCTTTATCTCCGACCTGCACAATAAAGTATACGGAAAAGGAAATTATAAGCTCATAAACGCAATAAAAGAAATAAATCCCGATTTTATATTAATTGCAGGCGATTTGGTGACATCAAGAGAAAAGGAAGACATGACACCCGCAATAGAGCTCATAAACACACTTAGCAAGGACTATCTTATATACTACGGAATGGGAAATCACGAAACAAAAATAAAAGTACGGCGAGAGGAGTTCGGCGATAAGTTTGACACACTCAAAAAAAGCATAACCAATCCCAACATAATTTTCCTCGAAAACCAGTGCGCCATACTTCAAGATTATAACATAGCCATCACAGGCCTAGAACTTGACCTAAAATACTTTGCCCATTTTAGAATACAACCCATGGAAAAAAATTATCTAAACACAACAATAGGCGCTCCCAAGCGCGGACGCTGCAATATACTCCTAGCCCATAATCCCGACTATTTTCCCGACTACGCCGACTGGGGCGCGGACCTAGTCCTCTCCGGACACGTCCACGGCGGCATAATGCGCCTCCCAGTCCTTGGCGGAGTGATAGCCCCCTCATACCGCCTTTTCCCCAAATATGACGGCGGCACATTCAAAGAAAAAAACTCCACCATGCTCCTCGGCCGCGGCATAGGCTCCCACACCCTACCCCTAAGATTTTTCAACCCCGCCGAGCTGTACGAAGTAACCCTAACTCCCCCGCCGCACATATATAAAGAATAAACTATCCCAATAGCTTGCCTTATAAAGCAACATAATAGTTATAATCAGCGCACTAGCCCGAGCATAATATATATCCCATGAAGACCATTGGGGAGCGTCGGCACTTAGCGAGGTAAGCCGTAAAAGCGTAGCTCCTTTTACGGCACAACCGAACTTAGTGTCCGCTACGCTCCCCACTAAGCGCAATCAAAACGGAAAGATTTTCTAAGGCGTAAAAAACAACGCCTAAGAAAATCTAAGTTCCGTTTGGTCTGAATGGGATATATATTATGATCGGGCGCCCCCTAATGCTCCTAAAAACACCAGTTCGTCTTGCACTTTTCCCCAAATTTATGTAGAATAAAAAAAGCGCTGATAAAATTGCAGGCAAAGGATTGAAAAAAATGGCATTATCCGTAAAACTCGAAGTATTTGAAGGCCCCCTAGACCTTCTCCTTCACCTAATAGAAAAAAACAAAATAGACATATACGACATTCCAATCACAGTCATAACAGAACAATACCTCGACTACATCAAACAAATGGAAACAGAAGACATGAACATCATGAGTGAGTTCCTAGTCATGGCAGCAACCCTCCTCGACATAAAATGCCGAATGCTCCTTCCAAAAGAAGTAAACGAGGAGGGCGAAGAAGAAGACCCAAGAGCCGAGCTCGTCCAAAAATTATTGGAATACAAAATGTACAAATACATGGCATTTGAACTAAGAGACAAGCAGGTGGACGCCGCCAAAAGCTGGTACAAAAAACCCATGCTCCCAAAAGAAGTACAGGACTACCAGTATCCAATAGATTACGCAGAGCTCATAGGCGATATGACGCTTGCTAAGCTCCACGAAATTTTTAAGTCAGTCATCAGGCGCCAGGAAGATAAGATAGACCCCATCAGGAGTAAGTTTGGCACAATAGAAAAGGACGAAATCAACCTCGAAGAAAAACAAAACTACATAGAAGAATACGTCAAAAACCATAAGCGCTTCAGCTTCAGAAAACTCTTGGAGCGCCAAGGCAGTAAAATGGAAGTGATAGTGACATTCCTTGCCGTGCTGGAAATGATGAAACAGGGCATTATCGAAATAGAGCAGGAGGACACTTTCTCCGACATAATGATTACATCAAGCATAGCGGCATAACACATAATAGCCGCTGTAACCGAAAGGTAGTGTTTATATTTGGAAAAAAATAAAATAGAGGCGGTTATCGAGGCAGTGCTTTTCGCCATGGGCGACTCAGTGGAGATGTCAAAGCTAATTCATGTACTTGAGCTTACAGAAATTGAGATACGTGCGATAATCGCGGAGATGAATAAGAGATATGAAAAGGATGACAGAGGCATCTACATATTGGAACTGGATAATGCTTTTCAGCTCTGCACCAAGCCCGAGATGTACGAATACCTTATTAAAGTGGCAAAAGCACCAAGAAAATACGTAATGTCCGACACGCTCTTGGAAACTCTGTCAATAATAGCGTACAAGCAGCCCGTGACAAGGCTCGAGGTAGAGAAGATACGAGGTGTAAGCTGTGACCACGCAGTGAACCGCCTGCTGGAACTTGACCTCATACAGGAACTTGGCAGACTCGATGCTCCGGGACGTCCGCTGCTTTTTGGCACGACAGAGGAGTTCCTTAGAACTTTCGGCGTAAAGTCCCTTGGCGATTTGCCCACACTCAACCCTGACCAGCTCGAAGACTTCAAAAAGCAGGCGGAGGAGGAGGCTGAGCTGCGGGTGGACATATAGGACTAATGAGTAAAAGCATCTTCCCAGTTGTTCCTAAAATATTTGTCGCGGTATTTGGCGGGGGTTATGCCCTCATATTTTTTAAATACCTGTATAAAGTGGCTTTGCGATGAAAAGGCAAGATAGTTGGCTATATCCGTGGCGCTGTAGTCCGAGTAGCACAGCAGATGCTTGGCTTTTTCAAGTTTTTGCAGTATGATGTATTCACTTATAGACATTCCTATCTCTTTATAAAACAATTTGGACAGATAGCTTTCGGAAAGCTTTACATGGCTGGCAAGTTGCTTTAATGTAATGCGGCTGTGAATATGACTGTATATGTAATCCATGCAAAGCACAATCGGTTTTGAAAGTATCTGGCTTTTTTTCAGGGCAAGCATTCTGTTACAGAAATCAAGACACATATTGCTGTGTATGTCTTCTATTTCAGGGATGCTTTTGCACTTGTCCATTTTTCTTATATAAAAATCACTGAGGCTGTATGCCCTTTCCTGTTCCATTCCCTTGTCGACACAGCAGCGCGTGATAATCGCGGAGGTGATGACGAAGTGGTATCTGATGTTCTGCAGAGGATTTTCCGAGAGAATGCCCATTCCGTTTGGATTTGTAAAGGTGTGCGAGGAAAGATTTTCTGTGACTGTTTCGATGCTTCCTTCGGAAACGGCAATATAAAAATTAAATTCGTCCTCTATAGGTCTATGCGCCCTCGATATTTCGTGCTGTATAAATTCGTCTCTGTACCATTCTTTTTGTAAATCCATACAAATTCTCCTTTTGCTGCTTACTAATTGTGAAGTCTTATTAAATAAGTTTTACTAAGTATCTGCAGGTTGTTGTGCAAAATGCTGATATATAACATTAGAATAGCATTATTTTGATATTATGGCAATCAATATATAAAAAAATTCTTATTTTTCTCAAACAACATCAAAAATTTTATATTTAAAACATGAAATTGATGTAAGACAGACGAAAGTACCTATATAATAACCACCATAACAGGGCGGTTGCATCAGCACTAAAATAATAGTTGTTTAAGCATTATCGCTTGGAATGGAGGACTGTAATGAAAAAAATAGAATTTATCGACAATTATGGTGGATTTAAGCTTGAAAATCCGGAGTTGCTTAGCTATCTGTATTTCCCGATTGCGGGTGAGACAGGAGTGATGAGCAGCATAGCGCCGGAGCTTGGGGGAGACAGCAAGACAAGTCAGAACACATTTTTGCTGGAGCCTGTCACTTGCGAGAGTCTGCACAACAATAAATCGACAAGGAATTTCTGGGTAAAGTTGGACGGTGGAGAGTATTGGTCCGCGACCGGAGTGAGCGCAAGGCAGCAGGCGGATAAATTCACCAAGGACAAGGAGGAAACAAGCTTAGAGGCGGGGCTTCTCTATCAGACTGTGCGCCGCAAATCAGTCGGACTGCAGCTTGAAAGCGAGATAACCTCATTTGTTCCATATAAGGGTGCGCAGTCGGAGCTGACTAAGATTGTCATAAAAAACTGCGCGGATAAACCAAGAAACATACAAGGCATATGTGCCGTGCCCATTTATGGCAGGAGCGCGGACAATATCCGTGACCATAGAAACGTGACAAGCATGTTAAACCGAATATATACAATGGGATATGGCGTAGCGATAAATCCCACGTTGACATTTGACGAGAGAGGGCACAAGATAAATAACGTGGTGTACGGCGTGTTTGCAAGCTGCGATGGCAAGCGTCCATCAGGCTTTTATCCAACGGTTGATGACTTTATCGGCGAGGGCGGAAGTTTTGAAAATCCGCGCGCTGTGACAGACGGGGCGCTTTCCGTGACGGCGTCAGGGCAGGAGATAGACGGCTACGAGGCTATGGGCGGTTTGGAATTTGCCCCCGTGAATGTGAAAGCAGGGGAAAGCATTACCTTTATTATGGCGCTTTCGTATGGCGATGGGACAGTGGGGGAGCTTGAGGCCGACACGGTAAAGCTGCTTGGCGAAGGCGCATTTGACGATTTGCTCGAAGATACGAAAAGACATTGGAGAGAGATAAATAATATCAGCTACAGCTCTGCGGATAAATATTTTGACAAGTGGATTTACTGGGTTAATTTTCAGCCTGTATTGAGGAGAATTTACGGCTGCTCATTTTTGCCGCACCATGATTACGGAAAAGGCGGCAGGGGTTGGCGCGATTTGTGGCAGGACTGTCTTGCGTTGCTGCTTATGAATCCTGACGGGGTAAGAGAAATGCTGCGCAACAACTTCTGCGGCGTGAGAATTGACGGAACGAACGCGACAATTATAGGCAGCAGGCAGGGAGAGTTTATCGCGGACAGGAACGGCATAGCGCGCGTGTGGATGGACCATGGCGTATGGCCGTTTATCACGACAAAGCTCTATCTTGACGAGACAGGCGACTACGGCTTTTTGTTCGAGGAGATACCCTATTTTAAGGATAAAATCATATGCAGGGGCGAGGCGGCTGACGAGCTGTGGAATGAGCAGCAGGGCTGTAACCAGATGGATGCATTTGCAAAAGAATACAAGGGGACAGTGCTGGAGCATATTTTAGTCGAGCTTCTGACTTCATTCTATGACGTCGGCGAGCACAACCATATCCGCATACGCGGTGCTGACTGGAATGACGCGCTTGATATGGCAAAGGAGCGCGGAGAGAGCGTAGCGTTTACAATGATGTACGGCAGGAACATGCGGCAGCTGTGCGAGGTGCTTTCTGCGGCAAAAGAACTTTTAGGCATTGAAAAAGTATCAATATTAAAAGAAATATCAATGCTTTTGGGCGATAAGGACTGGTGCTATGATAACGTCTCCGCAAAGCAGTCGCTGCTGAAAAAATACTCCGACACATGCAGCCATTCGGTAAGCGGTGAAAGGGAGGAAATCTCTGTTGACAAACTGATTGAAAATCTTTCAGGCAAGGCAGACTGGATAACGGAAAACGTGCAACATCAGGAATGGCTTAGCGAGGACAGCACGACAGGCTGGTTTAACGGCTATTACGATAATGACGGACAGCAGCTCGAACGCGTCGCGTCAAACGGCAATTCACAGATTATGCTCACAAGCCAAGTATTCGCCATTATGTCAGGTGTCGCATCAGACGAGCAGACAAAGAGCATTGTAAAGGCAGCAGACAAATATTTATATGAGCCGTCAGTTGGAGGCTA
>CANQHZ010000101.1 GCA_947623805.1 uncultured Lachnospiraceae bacterium
TGAATAAGATAGAAGTAGTTAAGATAAGCATAGGAAGGATATGGTCTTGGTGAAAAAAATATTACGGAAAAACCAGATTATGATTACGGCACTGGCGGTCATGATAGCTGTAGCGGGCTATCTGAATTTCGCGGGGACGAAAATCGGGGAGGAAGACTTTTTGTCAGTGGACGGAAGCGACATCGGACTTACATATGAGATTTCGGATGAGGACATATATGACAGCAATGATATGTATGCTGTTTCGCTCAGAGAGGATACAGAGGGTGAACTAGCTGATTACACGGACGATATACCGAGTATGGATACAGATGATATTACCATTACGGAAAACTATCTTAATTCTGATATGGAGCTTATAGCAGACAGCATTGAGACGGAAAATCACGGCGTGCTTGCGTCGGCAGACACGGACGATACGGCGTCGGCGGAGCAGGATATACCAGGCGAGGCAATATTTACAAGCGCGTCAGGCGTTTCCACGATAGCGGGCGCAAAGCTCATAAAGGAGCAGACGAGGGCGCAGAACAAGGAAGCGCTCATGGACATAATCAACAATGAAAGTCTTACCGAGGAGGCAAAGCAGGAAGCGATAAACAGCATGATTACGCTTACCGAGACGGCGCAGAAGGAGTCCGATGCCCAAATGCTGCTTGAGGCAAAGGGATTTGCGCAGACAGTAGTAAGTATCAGCGGCGAGAGCGCGGATGTCATGATAGGCGCGGAAAGTCTTACCGAAGCGCAGACGGCGCAGATTATCGATATCGTGCAGAGAAAGACGGAAATTGCACCTGAAAACATAATAATAACCGTGGCAGTCGAATAAAAAACATTAAGAAAAAAAGATTTCCTGAACTTGTGGTGTGCGGGGGAGGGAGGTCTTTTTTTATTTGTAAAAATAATCAGGCATAATTGACAAATTTTGCGTGTGTTTTGTCACAAGATATGGTATACTAAAGTGTCATATTATAAATTGCCGTTATTTGGAAAATTTCATATATAATTTGCAGATGCGTATTATATGCTGTAAATCTTAGGGAAAAGGCGAGGTTATGCGTTTTCGGTAAGGATTTAGGCTTCGCGTGTGGCAGGATGATGGAGGTAAGTATGAAACGAGTATTTTTGATTGTATTGGACAGTTTTGGCATAGGCGAGATGGCGGATGCCGCGGATTACGGAGATAAGGGGACGAATACTATTGGCTCTGTATCGACAAGCAGGTGGTTTGATGTGCCTAATCTCAAAAAGCTGGGACTTTTCAATATTGAGGGCGTAAAATGTGAAAAAAAGGAAACTGTAGAAAATCCACTTGCCGCAGTTGCACGAATGAGGGAGGCGTCAAAGGGTAAGGACACTACTATAGGTCATTGGGAGATTGCGGGGATTATCTCGCAGAAACCGCTGCCGACTTATCCGAATGGCTTTCCGAGCGAAGTGCTTGACGAATTTTCAAGGCTTACGGGGCGCGGCGTACTCTGCAACAAGACATATTCGGGAACAGAGGTCATAAAGGACTACGGCGAGGAACATATGCGCACGGGCAAGCTGATAGTCTACACGTCGGCTGACAGCGTCTTTCAGATAGCGGCTCATGAGGATATAGTACCATTGGACACGCTTTATGATTATTGTAAAAAGGCGCGCGCCATGCTGCAGGGAGAGCATGCGGTAGGACGCGTAATTGCGCGGCCGTTTGTAGGGGAAGCGGGCAATTTCACGCGAACACCTCATAGGCACGATTATTCGCTGCCGCCGCAGGGCGTGACTATGCTCGACCTGATAAGCAAAGCGGGTAAATCCGTCATTGCAGTCGGCAAGATAAACGACATCTTTGCAGGCAAAGGCATCACCGAATTTGTCTACACAAGCGGCAATGCCGAGGGAATAGAACGCACGATAGAGTATCTCGACAAGGATTTTGAGGGGCTTTGCTTTATAAATCTCGTGGACTACGATATGCTTTACGGACACCGCCGCGACGTTGACGGCTACGCCAAGGCGCTCGCGTATTTTGACGAAAAGCTGCCCGATATAATGGGAAAGTTAAGAGCCGACGACGTACTTATGATTACGGCGGACCACGGCTGCGACCCCGCCTACAAAGCTACTACAGACCACACAAGAGAGCACACTCCACTCATAATGTACGGGAAAAATATACCGCCAGTAAATTACGGCACGCGAGACACATTTGCCGACATAGCGGCTACAGTCCTTGATTACCTTGGCGTAGAGCAGGCGACGTCAGGGGCAAGCCTGTTAAAATAATATAAACAGGCGTTTACGAAAAGCTATCCAATAACGTAGAGTTTGGGTGAAATATACAAAATAAGCGACGATTCGCACGCAACTCGTTGCGTTGAGCACCAAGTCGCGTTTTTGTATATTTCGCACAAACTCGGACGGCTGAGAACACATTTCGTATTTATTTAAAATATAAATAATCATAGAGGAGAGACACACAAGTGAGCACTATCGCAGAAGAAATAAATAAAAGACGCACATTCGCAATCATATCGCACCCCGACGCAGGCAAGACCACACTTACAGAGAAATTCCTGCTCTACGGCGGCGCGATAAACCTCGCGGGCAGCGTCAAGGGCAAGGCGACGGCAAGGCACGCCGTTTCCGACTGGATGGAGATAGAAAAGGAGCGAGGCATTTCCGTCACGTCGTCAGTATTACAATTCAATTACGACGGTTATTGTATAAACATTCTTGATACGCCGGGACATCAGGACTTTTCGGAGGACACCTACAGGACGCTCATGGCGGCAGACTCGGCGGTAATGGTTATTGACGCGTCAAAGGGCGTGGAGGCGCAGACACGCAAGCTTTTCAAGGTCTGCGGCATGCGAGGCATCCCTATCTTTACATTTATAAACAAGATGGACAGAGACGCAAACGATACCTTTGAACTGCTCGACGAGATAGAAAAAGAGCTTGGCATAGCGACCTGCCCTGTCAACTGGCCTATCGGTTCCGGCAAGGCTTTCAAGGGCGTGTACGACAGGCACGAAAACCATGTGCTTACCTATTCCGACACGCAGAAAGGCACCAAAGAGGGAGAGACGACCGTTATTCCGATGGACAACGATGCCCTTTTGATTGAGAATATAGGGCAGGAAGCGCTTGAAAAGCTGCGCGACGAGATAGACTTGCTTGACGGGGCAAGCGCAGAGTTTGACATAAACGAGGTGAGAAACGGAAAGCTAACACCTGTTTTCTTTGGCTCGGCGTTGACTAATTTCGGCGTTGAAATATTTTTGCAGAACTTTTTGAAAATGGCGACGACACCGCTTGCAAGAGTTTCGCAGGGAGAAAAAATCGACCCTGTTGAAAACGATTTCTCGGCGTTTGTGTTTAAAATACAGGCGAATATGAACAAGGCGCACCGCGACAGAGTTGCGTTTATGCGCATATGCTCGGGAAGATTTGACGCGGGCGATGAGGTAAAGCACGTTCAGGGCGGCAAGGTCATGCGTCTTTCGCAGCCGCAGCAGATAATGGCGGACGAGCGTAAGATACTGGATGAGGCATATGCGGGGGATATTATCGGCGTGTTTGACCCGGGTATTTTTTCGATAGGCGATACAGTGTGCGCACCCAAAGATAACATATGTTATGAGGGCATACCGACCTTTGCGCCGGAGCATTTTGCGAGGGTAAAGCAGGTAGATACTATGAAACGCAAGCAGTTCATAAAGGGCGTAAACCAGATAGCACAGGAGGGCGCGATACAGATTTTCCAGGAGTTCAATACAGGCATGGAGGAGATAATCGTAGGCGTGGTGGGCGTTCTGCAGTTTGACGTGCTAAAATACAGGCTTGAAAATGAATACAACGTGGAAATCAAGCTCGAACCGCTGCCATACGAGCACATCAGGTGGATTGAAAATAAAGACGAGATAGACCTCACAAAGCTGTCAGGCACATCTGACATGAAAAAAATCCAAGACTTGAAAGGCAACCCACTGTTATTATTTATCAATCAATGGAGCATAGGCATGACGCTTGACAGAAACAAGGGGCTTGTTCTGTCGGAGTTTGGCAGGGCATAAAACATTAAGGAACTCTAAGGCAGCAAAAGACGCTGCCTAAGACTTCCTAAATGTTTAGGAAAAACGCCAAGTGCGGGCGTTTTTCTTGAATGATTTATGTGACTGTTTAAGTATGGAGTCAGGGGGGAATATGAGGAAGTTAAAGAGCGTGTTTGTGGGCATAATTATTAGTATGGCGCTTTTGTGTGGCGGTTGCTCGGATATGGTGAAGGATTATCTGGGGAATTATGGGATTAATCAGCCGTCTGCGGAACTTTCCACGCAGGAGCAGGAGATATCTTCGGAAACGTCTACAGCAGAGGCAGAAGACGCTGATGCAGGCACAGTGCAGCAGGAGGAAGAAATATCAGAGCTTTATTATGCCTATCACAAGCTGGACAGCACGAGGCAGACACTCTACAGAGAGATATTTCACGCGCTTGAAAATATGGAGGAGAGCGTAGAGCTTTCCACGACGGATACGGAACTGATAGACACTACATTTGCGTGTGTGGTAAACGACCACCCCGAATTGTTTTTCGTTGACGGCTATCAGTATACGGAGTACGGCTTTGACGATATTGTGACATCTGTTGTCTTTCAGGGCACATATACAAAAACATCCGCGGAGGTGCGGCTTTTAAAGCAGCAGATAGAGCAGCGGCTTTCGCAGTGCCTTGCTGGCGTACCCGAAAGTGGCGATGAGTATGATATCGTGAAGTACCTTTATGAATATCTGATTAACAGCACAGAGTATGACAAATCCGCCGCAGACAATCAAAACATCTGCTCTGTATTCTTGAACGGGCGTTCCGTATGCCAGGGTTATGCCGAGGCTTTTCAATATATGCTGCAGAACATGGGAATACAGGCATTCGTGGTAACGGGATTTACAAACAGTGAGCGGCACGCGTGGAATTTGGTGCGTGTAAACGGCGAGTATTATTATATTGACCCTACGTGGGGGGACGCGTCCTATACTCTCGAGGGCGAGGCGGCGGATAGTGTGTCAGTCCCGCCAATCAACTTCGATTATTTTCTGGTGACGACGGACGAGCTTACGCGCACACATTCCATTGAGCGGGCTGTCGAGCTGCCGGAATGCACGAGCACAAAGGATAATTATTTCGTGCGCGAGGGGCTTTATTTTGACCGCTATGACGAGGACAGGCTAAGGCAGATATTTGACAGCGACAACGCGAAGTCGGCGGACTTTGTGACGATAAAGTGCAGTACGATAAAATGCTATGACGAGCTTACGCAGCATCTTGTGGAAAATCAGGAAATATTTAATTACGTGAACGGACAGGGCGAGAGCGTCGCATACACGTCAAACCAATATCAAAGGACTATCAGCTTTTGGAATATTTTTTACTAGTGTATACTAGGCAAACAAGCGGCATTTTGTTATAATAATTGTAATCAGTCAATAATTAATAAGACACAGGAGGGTGTTAATTAATGGAAAGAGAAATTGATACGGAAAAAATCGGCACAGTCAAAATTGCAAATGACGTAGTGGCTATGATAGCCGGACTTGCGGCAGCCGAAGTGGACGGTGTCGGAGCGATGGCGGAGAACATACCAAACGAGCTTATGCGCAAGGTCGGCATGAAAAAGAAGACAAAAGGCGTGAAAGTAGACATTATCGACAGGACGGTGACGGTAGACCTCGCTGTCACGCTCGAATATGGCTATAATATTCCTGCCACGAGCAAAATTCTTCAGGACAAGGTAAAGGCAGCCATAGAGACGATGACGGGCTTTGAAGTGTCTGATGTAAATATAAGAATAGTCGGCGTGAAAATGCCTGACGGAAAATAGGTAAGGGATAAATGAGCAGACGAGAGCTTAGAGAACAGATTTTCAAATTAATATTCAGGGTTGAGTTCAATGACAGAGAGGAAATGGAAGAACAGGAGCAGTTTTTTTTCAGCGACGACGAGCTTGAGGCGGACGAAAAAGATACGGAGTACATTTCCCAAAAGAGCGGCAGGATACTTGAAAAGCTCGACGAAATAGATGAACTGATTAACACGCGGGCAAAAGGCTGGACTACTCAGAGAATGGGCAAAGTGGACCTTACCATATTGCGTCTTGCAGTGTACGAGATAGTTTTTGACGACGATATCCCTACAGGCGTAGCCATAAATGAGGCGGTAGAGCTTGCCAAGAAATTCGGGCAGGACGAGTCCTCAAGCTTTGTCAACGGTGTGCTCGCTAAATTTGCAGATAGAGAGTAGATTATGAGAAATATATATACGGTCGGGCAGATTAATTCCTACATCAAAAACATGTTTGCGCAGGACTTCATGCTTCAATCTGTTTTTGTAAAGGGAGAGGTGAGTAATTGCAAATATCACCCATCAGGTCATATTTATTTCACGCTAAAAGATGAAATGGGTATGATAGCATGTGTTATGTTTGCAAGGGACCGCAAGGGACTTGGCTTTAAGCTGGCAGAGGGGCAGCAGGTAGTGGTTGGCGGCACAATTAGTGTTTATGAGAGGGACGGTAAATACCAGCTCTATGCCAGGCAGATAACGCTTGACGGCGCGGGACTTTTATATGAAAAGTTTGAGGCGCTTAAACGTGAGCTTGAGGAGCAGGGCATGTTTTCGCAGCAGTACAAGCAGCCCATCCCTAAGTATATACGAAAACTCGGTATAGTGACGGCTCCGAAAGGAGCGGCAGTGCAAGACATTATAAATATCGCGCGAATGCGCAATCCTTATGTGCAGATTATACTTTATCCCGCGATAGTCCAAGGTGAATATGCCGTAAGCAGCATAGTGAAAGGTATACATGCGCTTGAACGGCTTGGCGTCGATGTGATGATAGTCGGCAGAGGCGGCGGTTCGATAGAAGAATTGTGGGCATTTAACGAGCGTGAGGTGGCACAGGCTGTTTTTGACTGCCATGTACCGATTATTTCAGCGGTAGGCCACGAGACAGACACCACCATTATAGATTTCGTGTCAGATTTGAGAGCGCCCACGCCGACAGCGGCGGCAGGGTTTGCCGTATATGAGTACGACGAGCTTGAGCAAGAGCTGCAGGGCTATCGGGATATGCTAAACCGCTCAATCGCCAGGCAGATAGAGCGTCAAAATGCAAGATTGGAAAAAGCCCGCCTGCACGCGAAGTACCTAAACCCGATGAGCCGCATACGCGAAAAACGAAATTATTGCATGGACTTGGAGGGAAGACTTTCATCACTTATGAATGTAAGCCTTGAAAGCAGCAAACACAAAATGGCTCTTTACGCAGAGCGTCTAAAGGGCTTGTCACCGCTCGATAAGCTAAGCCAGGGTTATGCTTTTGTAGAGGGTGATGACGGCAGAGTGATAAACAGTGTAAACAATGTCAAAAAGGACGATAAGCTTTGCATTTATGTAAAGGACGGCACGATAACGGCGCAGGCATTGGATATTAGGGAGGAGAAAATATATGGGGAAGGCAGGTAACGCGGATATGGCGGATATAAAAGTGGACAGACCCTATAATATAGAAGAAATACCGCTTGAGCAAGCCTTTTCAATGTTGGAGGAGATATTGGAGACGCTTGAAAGCGATAAACTTCCGCTTGAGCAGTCATTTAAAGAATATATGGAGGGCATGTCGCTTATCAAGGCTTGCAATGACAAGATAGATAAGGTAGAGAAAGCGGTTCTTCAATTAAATGAAAATGGTGATTTAGATGAGTTTTGTGAGTGAACTTGACGAAAAAACAGCGGCGATAGAAAGGCTGCTTACCACATATCTACCCAAAGAACAAGGGTGGGCAAAGACGGTTATGGAGGCTATGAATTACAGCGTCATGGCAGGCGGCAAGCGTCTTCGCCCCATGCTTATGAGCGAGACTTACAAAATGTTCGGCGGCAGCCAAAAGGAAATAGAGCCGTTTATGGCGGCTATCGAGATGATACACACATATTCACTTGTGCATGATGACCTGCCCGCTATGGACAACGACGAATACCGCCGCGGAAGAAAGACGACGCATATCGAATACGGTGAGGCAATGGCGATACTTGCGGGTGATGGACTTTTGAACTATGCATTTGAAACGGCGCTGAAAGCATTTGAATTTGACGGCGCGGACCTCAAAAAATGTTCAAGGGCATTGTCAATATTGGCTCAAAAGGCAGGCATCTATGGAATGATAGGCGGTCAGACAGCAGACATAGAGGCGGAAAATCTGGGTGCGGACGTGACGGAAGAACACTTGTTATTTATACACGAGCACAAGACGGCGGCGCTTATTCAGGCGGCTATGATGATTGGAGCCGTAATGGGTGGAGCCGATGACGCGCAGATTGACATTGTGGAGCGCGCGGCGTATGATATAGGCATAGCCTTTCAGATACAGGACGACATACTCGATGTCACAAGTACGCTGGAGACTTTGGGAAAGCCCGTCGGAAGTGATGAAAAAAACAATAAAACAACATATGTTACACTAAAGGGAATAGAGGCGGCAAGCGCGCAGCAAAAGGAAATGTCGTCTCATGCCATAGAGCTCATTGAGGGACTGGGCAGCGACGGCATAAAAAATGATTTCCTTTCAGAGCTTATTCGCAGCCTTATTACGCGTATAAAATAGATAAAAACGAAAACGGCAATAGATAAAGAATAATATCGGGGAGTATATTCAGTAAACATATTTGAGGGGTATATTTATGATATTGGAAACGATTGAACGCGAAAATGACATAAAAAAAGTCGCACCCGAGGACTGGAATTTGCTGGCACAGGAGATAAGAGAATTTTTAATCCGGAAAATAAGCGTCACAGGCGGTCATTTAGGCTCAAATCTCGGCTCGGTGGAGCTTACGATGGCGCTGCATTTAAGCCTTACGTTTCCCAAGGACAAGATTGTATGGGATGTGGGGCATCAATCCTATACACACAAAATCCTCACAGGCAGAAAAGCAGGCTTTGAAAATCTGCGCAAGTACGGCGGTATGAGCGGATTTCCAAAGCGCAAGGAAAGCGACTGCGACTGCTTTGACACAGGGCATAGTTCCACATCAATATCGGCGGGGCTGGGACTTGTCAAGGCGAGAGATTTGCGCGGAGAGGACAGCACGATTGTCTCGGTCATAGGCGACGGCTCGCTCACAGGCGGAATGGCATACGAGGCGCTAAATAATGCCGCGCAGATGAAAGGCAACTTTATCATAGTTCTAAACGACAACAATATGTCAATATCTGAAAATGTGGGCGGCGTGTCAAAATACCTCAATAATATCAGGACAGCCGACAAGTACCTCGACATCAAGGAGGGCATATACAATTCGCTGATGGATACCAGGATTGGCGTGCCTATTGTCAAGAGCATACAGCGAGCCAAAAGCTCGGTCAAGCAGCTTGTCATACCCGGAATGTTCTTTGAGGATATGGGCATTACATACCTCGGACCTGTAGATGGGCACAATATAAACGCCATGCTGAAAGTGTTTAAAGAGGCAAAGCGCTGTAAGACGGCGGTTATCGTACACGTGATTACACAAAAGGGGAAAGGCTTTGCCCCTGCTGAAAAGCATCCCGCGAGATTTCACGGAGCAGAGCCGTTTGACGTAAATACAGGCTTGCCGCTAAAACAGAAGACAAAATCAAACTACACTGACGTATTTTCCACTGTAATGTGCAAGCTGGGTGAGCGATACGACAATGTAGTAGCGATAACGGCGGCAATGCCCGACGGCACAGGCCTCAAACGCTTTAGGAATATGTACCCCGAAAGGTTTTTTGACGTGGGCATAGCGGAGGAGCATGCCGTTACCTTTGCGGCAGGGCTTGCGGCGGGAGGCATGAAACCCGTAGTGGCAGTGTATTCGTCATTCCTGCAAAGGGCATACGACCAGATTTTGCACGACGTATGCATACAAAATCTGCCTGTTGTGTTTGCGATAGACAGAGCGGGGCTTGTAGGCAGCGACGGTGAGACGCATCAGGGGATTTTTGACCTGTCATATTTATCATCAATTCCAAACATGCACATAATGGCGCCCAAAAACAAATGGGAGCTTTCAGATATGCTCAAGTTTGCGGTAGCTTTCAACGGACCTATCGCCTTAAGGTATCCCAGAGGTGAGGCATATGACGGCTTGCGCGAGTACCGCGACATAATACATCTTGGCAAGGCGGAGTGGATATATAGAGAAAAAGACATTGCGCTTGTCGCGGTAGGCAGCATGGTTAAGACTGCGCTTACAGTGAGGGAAAGCCTGTTGAAAAAAGGTCACTCGTGCAGCATAATAAACGCAAGATTTGTAAAGCCGATAGATACGGAGATTTTGGACGATGCGGTAAGGACGCACAGATATATAGTGACGCTCGAGGAAAATGTCGCAAGCGGTGGTTTTGGCGAAAAAGTCAGGGATTACTTGGACGGCATACAGGCAAATGTCAGG
The DNA here is from genome assembly GCA_947623805.1 of uncultured Lachnospiraceae bacterium. Classification (GTDB taxonomy): domain Bacteria; phylum Bacillota; class Clostridia; order Lachnospirales; family Lachnospiraceae; genus COE1. The sequence continues at coordinate 10,460 of CANQHZ010000101.1, forward strand.
TTGCTCAACATCAACATTCCCGATGAATATGTGGAGCATGGCAATGTCGATATACTTCGCAGGGAAGTCGGCATAGACGCAGAGACGATAGAGCGGAGGATTAGCGAATTATTGGGATAATCAGGATAATCGGGGAGTGATACATTTTGAAAGAACGCTTGGATGTTTTGCTCGTAAAGCAAGGCTTAGCCGAGTCGCGTGAGAAAGCAAAGGCAGTCATAATGTCAGGCAGCGTCTACGTAAACGGGCAAAAGGAGGACAAAGCGGGCTCGACATTTGACGAGGAAAAATCAAGCATTGAGGTCAGAGGCAGCGCGCTCAAATACGTAAGCCGCGGCGGTCTGAAGCTTGAAAAGGCGATAAGCAGCTTTGCAGTGGAGCTTGACGGCAAAATCTGTATGGACGTAGGGGCGTCAACAGGCGGCTTTACGGACTGCATGCTTCAAAACGGCGCGAAAAAGGTGTATTCGATAGACGTAGGCAGCTACGGTCAGCTTGCATGGAAATTGAGAAACGACGAGCGTGTTGTCTGCATGGAAAAGACGAATTTTCGCTATATAGAGCGGGAGGACATAGACGATACGATAGATTTTGCGTCAGTGGACGTATCGTTTATATCTCTTGACAAAATACTTCCCGCGGCATACAAGCTGTTGGGAGACGGCGCACACATGGTATGCCTGATAAAGCCCCAGTTTGAGGCGGGGCGCGACAAGGTAGGCAAAAACGGCGTAGTCAGAGAGCCGTCAGTACATATAGAAGTGATAGAGCGCGTATTTGAATTTACGCTTGCAGACGGCTACGAGATATTGGGGCTTGACTATTCGCCGATAAAGGGACCGAAAGGCAACATAGAATATCTCATGCACATACGCAAATCGGTTTCTTCCTCGGTTTCTTCCAATGAAGACAATGCATCACAGTACACAGAGCTGATTAAAGCGACAGTAGCCGCTGCACACGATACTCTGTCAGCAGGTATGTAAGTTAGACTTAGGCGTTTTGCAATTCCCCAATGATTAAAAGGGCGGAAAAGGAGCATAAATGAGAACTTTTTTTATCTACGCAAATCAGTACAAAGACAGGGACGGTAAAATCAAGGATAAAATCCGCTCATATCTGCTTGAAAAGGGCTGTACCTGCAGCGATAAGGTTGATTACACAGTGGACGCAGTAATAGTCATGGGCGGCGACGGCACAATGCTTGCTGCGGCGCATGAGTATGTGGGCAGGCATATACCTTTTATCGGGGTGAACCTCGGCACGCTGGGGTATCTCACGGAAATAGACATAGATGATATAGAGGGCGCGCTTGACGCGCTGATAGACGACCAATATGATATAGAGATAAGGATGATGCTGAGCGGCATTCCGGTCATCAGTGGCGAGAGCATGAAACCGCAGACTGCGCTGAATGACATAGTAATCAGCAGAAAAGGCTCGCTGCACGTCATCAACTTTAATATTTATGTAAACGGACTTCTTTTAAGCACATACAGCGCGGATGGCATGATTATTTCCACCCCGACGGGTTCTACCGCATACAATCTTTCTGTAGGCGGACCTATAGTGGAGCCGCGCGCGCGTATGATAATCATGACACCCATATGCTCACATTCCATGGTAAACAACCGCACCATCGTGCTTGCGGACGACGACGTCATAGACATTGAGATAGGCGAATACAAGGCAGGCGAGCGCCAGGAGGTGGAGGCGAGCTTTGACGGGCGCGACCCGGTCAGTCTCAATGAGGGAGACAAAATAAGGATAATCCGTTCGGATAAGGTTGCCAAGATAATCAAGCTCAGGAGAGGGAGCTTTCTCGACACCCTGCAGAAAAAAATGAGCGTCTATAAAGGATAAGGTGGATGCCGATGAAAAAGCAAAGACAAAAGGCGGTAGTGGAGCTTATAGAGAAGTATGATATCGAGACCCAGGAGGAACTTGCGGCATATCTTAGAAAAGCGGGGTTTAATGTGACGCAGGCGACTGTTTCAAGGGATATAAGGGAGTTGAAGCTTACCAAGATATCTACAGCAAATGGTAGACAGAAATATATTGTTATAAAGAATGATGATACTCATCTTGGGGACAAATATATACGCGTTTTGCGCGATGGTTTTGTGTCTATGAATAAGGCGCAGAATATACTTGTTATAAAGACCGTGCAGGGGATGGCAATGGCTGTCGCTGCGGCGGTTGATGCGATGAAATTTCCGGAGATAGTTGGGTGTATTGCGGGGGATGATACGATTATGGCGGCGATAAGGTCTGCTGATGAGGTGGATGTGGTTATGGAGAGGATTGAGGGGATATTGAATAGGTAGTTGGGGAAAGGGTTTTCTAAGACGTCCGAATTTAGTCAAAATATATAAAAAGCGGCTAGGTGCCGCTACGCAGCAAGACGCCGCTTATTTTATATATTTTGACTAAATTCTACGTTGTCGAATGGACT
>CANQHZ010000102.1 GCA_947623805.1 uncultured Lachnospiraceae bacterium
TCCGTACCTTATGAGAAAGGCTGGACACTTAAAGTCGACGGCATCGAGACCGAAATAAATCTGTTTGAAGATACTTTTGTGGGAGTAAATCTGCAAGAGGGCGAGCATACAATATTACTCTCCTACCACCCCGAAAAATTCATGGAAGGAGCAGTAATATCGTCTCTGTCAGTGATTATATTTATATGCCTATGCTTCATTTCTCGGAAGTGTGATTATAGATATATAGATTACGTGAATCATTCTCTATGATATCACGCCTTGTCGCTACATCCAAATCCCGCACAAGCATCGTATGACACGGGACTTCACAATAATATTGTGTCATAATCAATCCCTGCTCCTGCATTATGTCTGCCAATGGCTGAAAACCGTCAATATACTGTGGGTCCATTATCAAATCGCGCACGTACATCCGGTATGTGCGCTTTTCATATACACCGTCGGCATCCGTATAGCCTGCGGTAAATTCCTTGTTATAGCGAAACGGCACTCCCACCATCTGCTCCACATGATGTACATAGGTAACTCCATACAAAGGGGGGATGCCTATTACAAGCACCTTGGTGTCCCAATCATACATTTTTTCAAAAATCGTCCCCGGACCGAACGAATCTATTGATTTGTCGCCAATCAGTTCATCACTATGCATTCCCCATACGGCAAATGAATAAATCGGATGAGCCGTTCGCGTGAAATCACTGCGTTTCATTGCCGCCTTTGACAAAGCGCCCGTGCGCCCGGGAGTCTTGCGGTAGTCAAAGTCAACACCCTTACAAAAATCCCAATTAAATGTAGGGAACAAAAGAGTCCCGTCTTTTCCTGTCATATCCTGCAATCCGTCTATTAACGCATCCATGTCAAGGTGTTTGCCATTGGCGCGATATGTCTTTGCAAGCTCCAACATGTCGGAAACCACATAAACACATTCACCCTTATTTATCCAATTTTGTTTTTTAAGCCACTCTATATATTCTTCAAAAATCTGCATTTATGCTTCCCCCTTATATTTGAGGACCAGCTTCTCTATGGTTTCCATGTTTGTAAAGTTTTCAGGAACTATATCTCTGCCGCCAATCTCAATGCCAAATTCTTCCTCCAATTTTTCTACAAGCTCAACAATTTCAAATGAATCCAGCAAACCCTCATCGATAAAATCCGTGGAATTTTCATAGTCTCTATCCGTTCCCAGTTCTTTCAATATGCTTAAAATACGCTCTTTCACTTTGATGTATCTCCTTTTTAACTTAAACCGTTTCGGGCATTTTCACAACTCTATTTGACAATATAGCCAGCCACATCAACAGCAATATGTTTCTTTTATTAATTTTCTGTCTACCTTTCCGTTGGCATTCATCGGCATAGTATCAAGCTTTATTATGCGGCTTGGAAGCATGTATTCGGGAATACGCTTTTTTAGCTCATCGTTCAATTCGTTTTCTGTGATTTCTCCCTCATACACCATAATTATCATCTTCCTTTTCTCAAAGTAAGCGCAGCATGAACGATTTATGCCATTGATGCCCATAGCGGCGGATTCTATCTCTCCGAGCTCAATCCTATACCCCATATGCTTAATTTGATAATCTTTGCGCCCTACATATTCAATCTCACCGCGTTCGTTTTCTCTCACTATATCCCCTGTGCGATACATAATATCTCGATAAAAGGGGCTCAATGGATTCTGGACAAATACCTCTTGCGTTTTTTCCGGATTGTTATAATATCCGAGTGACACTCCCGCCCCTCTTATGCAAAGCTCGCCCGCTTCTCCCTGAGCGCAGCGCTCATTTTTCTCATTTAAAATCAGTATTCCGGTATTAATCGCTGCACGCCCGATAGGTAAAATGTCATCATTGCCAAATTCTCTGTCAATGACATAATATGTGCTGGCATAAGTAGTCTCCGACGGTCCGTAATAATTGACATATTTTGCATCCGGCACATACTTCTTCCACACATTATACTGCCTGACAGGCATGACCTCACCGCAAAACATTATCTTTTTGAGACATGTCACGTCTACCTCCGGCAGAGCCTTAAGATTAGCCGTTACAATCAGCGCGGACGGCACCCAAAAAATAGCATTTACACTATTTTCCCTGATATACTCAAGCACCCGTATCGGGAATGAAAACCAGCTCTCGGGTATGATGTGAAGTGTCGCCCCATTCTTTATAGTACAATATAAATCCGGTACGGAGGCATCAAAATAAAACGGCGCCTGATTGGCAAAAATTTCTTTCTCGGAAAATTCCATGACCTTGCTTGCTTCCTCTGTAAAGTCAATGACTGCGCGATGATTTATTACGACACCCTTTGGCACGCCCGTCGAACCGGAAGTGCAAATAATATACAGTGGGTCTTCATCAATCCGCTCTTGCTGTACAGCTTTAAGGGCGGCTGCATCGGGAGCTTCGTTATGTGCGTTTTCAATCAGGATAATTTGTTCCGATGAAATCAACTCCTGCGCTTTATTTTGATTATCATTATCCGTTATTATAAATGAGGGTTTTAATACGTCCATAATAAGGCGCAAACGTTTCGTCGGAGCCTGGCAGTCTAGGGGCGCGTATATCCCGCCCGCATAAGAAATGCCCCAAAAAGCCGACAGGGTATTTCTCTCTTTGCCAAGCAAAACTACAACGACATCATTTATTTTTAATCCTCTCTTAAGCAAATATGTGCCAACTCGCCTTGTTTTGTCTGCCAGCAAGCTGTACGTATCGCTTCCGTCTTCGTCAATTACAGCCGTTTTATTCGGGAATTTTGCTTCACTTTCCTCAAGATATTCCAATACCGATTTATACATTTATATACCTCATCTCTTTTGTTCCAGCATGCCATTGGCGTTTAGCTGGTCAACAATCGTGCAAAGCCTTTTTACAGGCACCTTTATTATATTGCTTATATCTATCAAATCGTTTCTTCCATCCGCATATGCAATAAAATCTTTTATCGCCATAACCTCATCGTAACTGCCTTTTTGGCTTATAGTAGGATAAAGACCGCGTTTGCCAAGCTGCGGTTCACACACAATGTTTATCTTATAATTATAATTATATTCGAGCGCCTCTATAACCTGCGTCATAACGTCAAACGCTCCCTGGAAACCACTTTCTGACACTAATGTCATATCGTCCAGTGATGTATGATATTCAGGATATTCCCCGCATTTACTCCTGCTGAAAGCTACGACAGGGAGCCCGACCCCAACGGCGTTATACTGCCTCTCGTCCGACGAGCGGTTTAAAAAGCTGTATCTCTTATACTGCGGCGCATGATAAGAAAGCACATTTTCCAACACTTTGTCCGCAAGCGTATCGGCATACTTTGACTCCACAATCGAATATTCTCTGTCATCTCCCACACATGTCAGAACAAATCCCGCTTTCATGTGTTTCTTAAGATGTTCAAGATTTCGGCTTAAATATGTAATAGAGCCGATTGTCTCAGGGATAAAAATAAAACGATACGTATATCTGTTGTCCTTTCTTTTGTCAATCCAATTTATAAGCTCCGCAGCCAAAGCAGGACCCGAACATTCATTATTTGCCATAGACGGATGACATGTGTAGGTTGAAAAGAAAATTTCTTCCTGCGTCTGTCCCGGCAGTACGACTTCCCCATATGTTAGATTACCGTCAAACAATTCACTGTCCACATACATATGATATCTGCCTTCTTTAAGCGAGTTCTTTTGATTTTCGCTCATGCAGAAACCAAAGCGCTCCTTATAATAAGAGGTAACATACGGTATGACATCCGGCTGGTCTTTCTGCGTATAAATATATTTCTTCAATTCGTCCAAATCCACCCATTTGTCAACCGGAGCAGAATACCCCATTACATGCAGATTGTTTTTTTGAAAGTCAATGATCTTGCTTTTTTGTTCGTCTTCTATATATGCCTGTCTTATTTTCCACTCTTTAGGCACTGTCCAATCAAATACCTGTGTTCCTGACGGGACCTGATGTATTGTCATTTTAGCCGAAATATAATCGGAAATCATTGACAGTGTTTTTACAACGCCCTCACCTGTGATGCTTCTGCAAATCGGAAACAAGTCCCCCGCAAATTTATACATTCGCTCACCGTCAGTATTCATATGCCTCATCCGTCCTTCCATCAATTATTTAATCGTTTATCTGCTCTAAGCTTGATATGTCAGAGTCTATAACAAGCGAATAGTTTGTGTAATACACTACAAAACCGGGTTTTGAGCCGTTCGGCTTCTTGACATTTTTCTTCTGAGTGTAGTCAATCTCAACCTTTTCCTGCCCTCTTGCCTGCGAGTAATGTGCGGCAAGCCTGCCCGCCTCCTCAAAGACCCTGTCAGGCAGCTCATCTCCATCCGCCTTTACTATGACGTGAGACCCCGCAATGCCCTTGACATGAAACCACCAGTCATTTCCCGCGGCAAACTTGAATGTAAGCTCCTCATTCTGATAATTATTTTTTCCCACATAAATGTGATAACCGTCACTGCTTATATAGTGAAACGGTTTGCTTGTAATTTTCTCCCTCTTGGCGCCGCCCTTGCGCTTTATATAACCGCTCTCTACAAGCTCCTCCTTGATTTGCGCCAAATCTTCTTCTTTCAAAGCAATATCAAGAGAATTGCCTATGGACTCCAAATGCTCTATCTCGTCGCCCGTCTCTTTTATCAGCTTTGTAAGCGCCTCATATGTACGCTTTAGCTTCTGATATTTTTCAAAATACTTTTTGGCGTTTTCTCCGGCTGTAAGCGTAGGGTCAAGCGGAATGGTTATCATCTCATTTGTGTAATAATTCAAAGCTTCTATTGATTTGGCACTCGGCTCGGCGCTGTAGCCGTAAGTATTTAAAAGCTCACCGTATACCCGATATTTTTCACGTTTCTGGGTATCCTCAAGCTGTTTTTTCTGCAAATCATATTTTTTGACATTTCTCTCCAATGCTGTCTGTACGATTTTACGCAAGTCAGCCGAGCGCTGCCGTATTCTTGTAACGGTATTTTTTTCGGCATAATAATATTCGAGCAATTCCGAAATGCTCTCAAACTTTCTTGCACTGCCGCTGTCATATGAAGTAAGCAGCATCGCCGCATACTCGGTCGGCTGCCCGTTCTCATAGACAACATTTGGGAAAAATGCTCTGTTTTTTATATCTAGTGCCAGCTCGCAAAGTCTGTCCGAAACGGCTCTAAGCTCGTCTGCGCTGAGTTCACTCACGGCTTTGTCTGCGTCCACTTTCGCCCTGTAACATATTTCATTTGCTATGCATGGCGAAATGCCTGTAAAATTGCTGTATACAGCCTTATATACAGGCATATTTTTACTTTTGAGTATCTGCCCTATTGCCTGTGCAGGCGTACCCAAAAGTTCCTCTTTGTCCTGCGTCTTCGGTATGAAATATTCACATCCCGGAAGCACTACACGTACCGAGCTTATCACATTTGATATGTGCTTAATGCTATCGATAATCATATCCTTGTCATCGCAGAAAATAATATTGCTGTGTTTGCCCATAAGCTCTATAATGAGATATTTCCTGCATAAATCCCCAAGCTCGTTTAGATGCTCCAGTTCAAACCGCACTACGCGCTCAAGTCCCGCCTGCGTCACTGACACCACCCGCGCATTTTGTAGGTGCTTTCGCAAAAGCATACAGAAATTGGGGGCTGTCATAGGGCTTGTCTTGTTTTTTTCAGTCAAATATATAAGCGGCAGAGAGGCGTTGGCGGACATCAGCAAACGCGTCTGTCCACCGTTACCCTTTATCGTCACAAGAAGCTCATCTTTTTCAGGCTGGGCTATCTTGTAAACTCTGCCGCCGACAATTTTGTCCTGAAGCTCGCTGACCACTGCAGCGATTGTCACTCCATCAAATGCCATTTTTTATCCTATCATCCAATCATACATTTCCTGATATTTGCGTGCCGATACACTCCAAGAGTAGTCTACCGCCATCGCTCTCTCAACAATCTTGTTCCAGTCGCGTTTTCTGTCATAGAATATGCGCTCAGCATACCTTATAGTCTGAAGCATCTCATGCGCGTTGTAATTTGTAAAGCTGAAACCTGTACCGGTATTTTCGTATTCATTATAAGGGATTACGGTATCCTTTAATCCACCTGTCTCGCGCACGATAGGCACCGTACCATAGCGCAGCGACATAAGCTGGCTAAGTCCGCACGGCTCAAACAGCGATGGCATAAGGAATGTGTCGCACGCCGCATAAATCCTGTGAGAAAGCTCCTCGGAATAATAAATATTCGCAGAAACCTTGCCATGATATTTCCAGTCAAAGTGACGGAACATGTTCTCATACTTTTCTTCGCCTGTGCCAAGCACTACAAGCTGGATGCCATCCGTACTGCACATCTCATCCATAATATAGGCTACCAAGTCCATACCTTTCTGGTCTGTAAGTCTTGATACAATACCTATCATCATAGCCTTGTCATTTTCTTCAAGTCCAAGCTGACGCTGCAGCTCTCTCTTGTTCTTAATCTTCTCCTTGCGGAAGTTCTCCGCATTGTATTTATGCACGATAAAGCCATCGGTTTCAGGGTTGTATTCGCCGTAATCAATGCCGTTTACGATACCGCGCAAATCGTGAGTTCTCGCCGTAAGCAGTCCGTTTAACCTCTCGCCGTAAAAGTCCGTCTTGATTTCTTCGGCATATGTCTCGCTTACCGTAGTAATGGCATCGGCGTAAGTCAAACCGCCCTTCAATAAGTTACCGTCCTTGAAATACCCAAGCTTGTCGGGAGCAAAGTACGACCTGTCAAGCCCCGTAATATTCCTTACCGTGTTTATGTCATAAACACCCTGGAACTTAAGATTGTGGATTGTCATTATCGACTTAATGCCTCTGTAAAAATCACCCTGCGCAAATCTTTCTTTTAAATATACAGGAATTATGCCGGTCTGCCAGTCATGGCAGTGAACGATATCAGGTCTAAAGCCTATGACGGGAAGTATCGACAGCGCCGCCTTTGAGAAGAATACAAACTTTGTAAGCTCTCCTATTACATCATCGCTGTAAGGTCTGAAACCGCCAAACATTTTTTCATTGTCGATAAAGTAATAGGTGGTGCCGTCATACTGCGCCTCAAAAACTCCGACATATTCATTCTGTCCCATAAAGTCCATATAAAAGTTCGTCCTGTACTGCAGCAAGGATTTCATATGGTCAGACATACACATATACTTCGGCAATATGACACGCGTGTCAAAGTACCGTTTGTCATAATATTTTGGAAGTGAGCCTACTACGTCCGCAAGCCCTCCTGTCTTGATAAATGGAACTCCCTCAGAAGCCACAAATAAAATGTTTTTCATGCTAAATCCCTTTCCTTACTTTTATTTTTATGGAATGCCTCCATTGCGTACATAACCTATTAAATAGATTATACACCATTTTACCTTTAAATGTAAAGAATTTCGTGATTTTCGTGATATTATTCGTGATATTATGACACTACTGCAACACTTTATTATATAAATTGCCGACAATTCATATCTCTGCCATAAAACCGTGCATTATGACTGCTTATAATGCAGCCTGATTTTATCGGCTATAAGCGCAATAAATTCCGAATTTGTCGGTTTTCCTTTCCCGATGTTTATGGTGTATCCGAAAAATGCATCAAGCGTTTCCATCTTGCCTCTACTCCATGCAACTTCTATCGCATGTCTTATCGCACGCTCAACGCGGCTTGGCGTAGTCTGATATTTCTTGGCAATCGACGGATATAAAATTTTTGTGATTGAATTTAGCATTTCCACGTCTTCCACTGACATCATGATAGCCTCCCTCAAATACTGGTAGCCTTTGATGTGCGCAGGCACGCCTATCTCGTGTATCATATCCGTCACGTCTTTTTCTAGGTCGTAATGCGTCCGCTCTATCTTGTTCTCCGTCTTACCTCCAAGCCTGCTGCCAAGCAAAGCATTGCTCTGTCCCGAACCCGTAGCGCCGCCGGAAAGCTTTGTACCCGCTGGTACTGTAATCATAATCTGAAATTCCTTGTTTTTGCTTATCAAATCGTCAAGTATTCCAAAAATTCTTTCATTGTCCTGAGTTGTCATTAAATTTAATTGTTCCATATCTTACCTCCGATAAATTTACAAAATGTACCACCTTTTGGCAAAGATAATTATATAAGATTGTCAATTTATCTTGCAACTGTTACTTATCGCACAAATTGCGCGATTAATTCACCTTTGGCGCATAACCGGCAAAAAGCAAGTAAATTCGATAGGGGATACGGTTTCTTTTAGTCGAAAATACGGGAAAATTTATTGGTAAAATTTGCGCGATTTTATGCTTTTTTACTGCATTTACGCGATAAATTACGCTTTTTCTTTTGACCCTTGGGAAAAATTCGCGTGAAATTTTGGTTTTTCTATTGACTTTTGCACGGATAACTAGTATAGTGTAATAGTCGGCTGCGACGATTATATCGTTTTGACAGGCGAATGTGGGGTCTTAGCTCAGCTGGGAGAGCATCTGCCTTACAAGCAGAGGGTCACAGGTTCGAGCCCTGTAGGCCCCATTTTCTTATCATGACGGATTCTCTTTTGATTAGTGACTGGATTATATCTGTGATGATGGGATATATTATTTATTAACAGAAATCAGATACGGCGAGATAGCTCAGTTGGCTAGAGCATGCGGTTCATACCCGCAGTGTCGAGGGTTCAAATCCCCCTCTCGCTACTTTAGTTTAAAATAGGCGAAAACCTGTATTCCAAGGTTTTCGCCTATTTGTTTTAGAGCAATCGTTTTATTTTTAATTTTATACCTGGGCAACATCCTTCATAGAGAAGCTGATTCTACCCATCTTGTCCTTGCCGAGACATACTACCGTAACCATATCGCCCAATGTAAGGACATCTTCTACGCGGTTAATTCTCTCACGCGCAATCTTTGAAATGTGAACCATACCCTCTTTGCCGGGAGCAAACTCGATAAATGCGCCAAACTCCTTGATGCTCACTACCTTGCCTCTGAAAATCTGTCCTTCCTCAAAGTCCGTAGTAATAATCTTTATCATCTCGCTTGCCTTATTCATCATATCGCTGTCTGTACCGCAGATGCTTACAAAGCCGTCATCGGTAATATCAATCTTAACACCCGTCTGGTCAATAATGGCATTGATGGTCTTGCCTCTCTGACCTACCACATCGCCAATCTTTTCAGGGTTAATCTGAAGCTGTATAATCTTGGGCGCATACTCGCCAACCGTCGGTCTGGGCGCTGAAATGCACGGAAGCATAATCTCATTTAAGATGTACATTCTCGCATCCCTTGTCTTTGCAATGGCCTCCTCAACTATAGGTCTCGTAAGGCCATGAATCTTGATATCCATCTGGATAGCCGTGATGCCGTCCTTTGTACCTGCCACCTTGAAATCCATATCGCCGAAGAAATCCTCAAGCCCCTGAATATCAGTCAGCACAATGTAATCATCATCCGTCTCGCCTGTCACAAGACCGCAGGAAATGCCAGCTACAGGTTTCTTGATAGGTACACCCGCCGCCATAAGTGACATCGTCGAAGCGCATATAGAGCCCTGTGACGTAGAGCCATTTGATTCAAAAGTCTCCGACACTGTACGGATAGCGTAAGGAAATTCCTCCTCTGTAGGGAGTACAGGCACAAGTGCCTTTTCGGCAAGCGCACCGTGTCCAATCTCGCGGCGTCCCGGTCCTCTTGACGGTTTTGTCTCCCCTACGGAATATGACGGGAAATTGTAATGGTGCATATATCTCTTTGACGTCTCATTTTCGTCAAGACCGTCAATCTTCTGCATCTCCGAAAGAGGCGCTAATGTAGTGATGGTACAAATCTGTGTCTGTCCGCGCGTAAACATGGCTGAGCCGTGTACTCTGGGTATGACGTCTACCTCCGCCGCAAGCGGACGAATCTGTGTGATAGCACGCCCGTCAGGACGCTTGTGGTCTTTTAAAATCATCTTGCGCACTGTCTTTTTCTGGTACTGGTAAACAGCCTCGCCAAGTATCGCAAGCCACTCCTCGTTGTCCGCAAATGCTTCTTCAAGGCGCTCCGTGATTTTCTTGATATTTTCTTCCCTTACCTGCTTCTCATCAGTAAATACAGCCGTCTCCATCTCCTCCGGCGGTACTATCTCTTTCATCTTAACAAACATTTCTTCCGGAACAGCGCAGCTTGTATACTCATGCTTTGGCTTGCCGACTTCCGCGACAATCTTGTTGATAAACGCAATTATTGTCTGATTTACCTCATGGCATTTGTAAATTGCCTCTATCATCTTGTCCTCGGGGACCTCATTTGCGCCCGCCTCTATCATGATAACTTTCTGGCTCGTAGAGGCAACCGTAAGCTGTAAGTCGCCGTTCTTCCACTGTTCCTGGTTAGGATTGAGCACAAACTCACCGTCAACCAGCCCCATCTGCGTAGTAGCGCACGGGCCATCAAACGGAATATCCGAAATAGATGTAACAATAGCCGAACCAATCATAGCCACAAGCTCAGGACGGCACTCGGGGTCAACGCTCATTACCATATTGTTTAATGTAACGTCATTTCTGTAATCTTTCGGAAACAGAGGGCGCATAGGTCTGTCGATGACGCGGCTCGTAAGAATGGCATTCTCGCTTGCCTTGCCCTCACGCTTATTAAATCCGCCGGGAATTTTTCCTACTGCGTACAACTTCTCCTCATACTCTACAGAAAGAGGGAAGAAATCTATACCGTCTCTTGGCTTGTCCGATGCCGTAGCTGTACAAAGCACTGTCGTATCTCCGTAATGCATAAGCGCCGCGCCGTTTGCCTGTGCCGCGACTCTGCCTATGTCTACGGTAAGGGTATGTCCCGCAAGCTCAAGACTGTATGCCTTGTAGGACTTGTCTTTCTTTTCACTGAATGTAATGTAATCCATACCTGCTAATCTCCTTTTCTCACTTAATCCTTCTGTCTTTATTGCACAAAATCATTTGAACACTTAAATGATACTAAAAGGGCGGAATAACCCGCCCCTTAAAAGTCAAAGTAACCCTGATTACTTTCTGATGCCAAGCTTTTCAATCAGAGCACGGTATCTCTCGATGTCTTTTCTCTTTAAATAGTCAAGCAAACCACGTCTCTGACCTACCATCTTCAAAAGACCGCGTCTTGAATGATGGTCCTTTGCGTTCTTCTGTAAATGCTCATTGAGCTCCTGTATTCTCGCTGTGAGAACAGCTATCTGAACCTCCGGTGAGCCTGTGTCGCCAGGTGTCCTGGCATACTCATTCATAATTGCCTGTTTCTTTTCCTTAGATATCATTTCTTAATCCTCCATTATTATATTAACCGCCATGCGCTAAGTCTGGGTCGGAGCGTCCCTCTACCGGGCGCAGGCTATATCCTGTGTGATTTTCACACACTAAGACAGTATATCACATATGATTACTATATGCAAGAGAAAAAAATTCTCACTCACGTAAAATTTTCTTGAATTTTTCAATTATAAATGTATTTATAAATATCTTCTCACGCACGCCACTGAACGGTAATTTACAGTTGATATCTTGATGCCTGTCTTGGGACTTGAGGCGTGAACTACCTGCCCGTTGCCTATATAAATCGCCACATGATTTATGCTGCCATTCTTTGCATAAAATACCAAATCACCGGGCTGAGCTTCCGCAAGACTCACTTTCGTGCCGAGTTTTGCCTGCGACGCCGCATGGTGCGGAAGACTGACGCCATACTTTTTGTATACGCTCATGGTAAATCCCGAACAGTCGGCACCTTTTGTAAGGCTCGTGCCGCCCCATACGTAAGGATTGCCTACATACTGCTTTGCATACTGCACGAGGCTTACCCGTACATCGGATACACCCTGCCCATAGAGCAACTCTGTCAAGGTAACTGCTTTTTCCAAGCGCTCCTCTACGTCTACATAATCGCCCGAAACATACGCCTCATCGTCATCAAGCATAAACTTAATCCAGCCATTATCCATCACATCGATTACTTCAAGCTCCTCATTCTGTGGGATAAGCGTAATGACCGCACAATCTGTATTCGGCTGCTCCCTTACTTTCAGGGTCTGCGTGTTTACTACCGCTATCATTGAGGCTACTTCCTTGCCACGTGCGATTGCTTCATCGCCCATATATAGATAATCCGTATTGCAATAGCCTTCAACCTTGCCTGATTTTATATGTGCCCATCCGTCCGACACTTCCAAAATCTCGCATGCCGCATCCTTTGAAAGCTTGCCGACAAGCTTGCCTGTCTCCGACGGCTCCTGCCTGATATTTAAGTGATTGTCCACATGAGCTATGCCGAGATTGGTATAACCCCAGTGTGTCTCAGGCTCAAGTTTTGGTTCCTCGATAACCGTATTTGCTTTTATAATCTCAAGTTTTTCCGGATTTACAGCCTCGTCTAAAACAAGTCCCACTCCGGCTGAAAGCTTTACTTCTCTTGTCAGATTTTCGTCTGTATTTCCCTGCCATGCAATTGTCGTAACTGCGTTGTATTCGGCATTGTCATAATCTGTGCGGGCATATGCACCATTGCCAAGCAAAACCGTCGCCAATCCGATACCTGCTATAAATGCGCTGTACTTTAATTTTGTTATTCTTTTCATTATCAATAACCTATTCCCAAAAAGCTTTACAAAATTGTTACATCTTTGTTACATACATTACTATAGCATTTACCCGCTTTCATGTCAATAAAAGCCGCTTTTTTAAATATTAAAATTTTTCTAAAACTCCAAACCCGGAAGTTTGACAGCCTAATTATCTTTCCATAACAGCCGTACACCCTTTAACCCTTTATAAAGACTGGATTTTCA
>CANQHZ010000103.1 GCA_947623805.1 uncultured Lachnospiraceae bacterium
TTCGATTTTATGCTAAAAAAGAAGAAAAAGAAGCTGCCGTTTCACGAATTCTCATTCGTTAAAGCGACAGCCCCTTTCTAAATGTTTAGAAAAACGCAAGGGCGGCGTTTTTCTGGCATCGCATAAATGTTGCTTTAGTCCATAGGTTATCTTTCAGGAGCTGTCCATCCCTTGTATTCAACGATGGACATTTTATCGTGGCTTTCTTTTTCGGTTAATGTTTCGTTGCGGTAGCTGCGCGGCGTGGTCTGCATGATATCCATAAAATGACGGTTGAAGCTTGATACTGAGCGGAAGCCCACCATTTCAGAGATGTTAAGCACCGAATATTCCGTGCTGCGCAGCAGATTGCACGCCTTTTCAATGCGCATGGTGTTTAAAAATTCAAGCGGGCTTGCGCCCATTATGGAATTGAACAGCCGTCTGAAATGCGTGGGGCTTAATCGGCATAAATCGGCGAGCGAGTCCATGTCAAACTGTTCCGCGTAATGATCTTCCATATAATCAAGTACGGGGGAAATAACCATCGCGTTTTCCGAAGTATGCTTTGCCTCCGTCGCTGCCTGTCCGCTGCTGTTTTCGCTCTGCGCGCGGTGCAGCTCTATGCACAGTGAAAGCAAAAGCCCCATTGCGCTTGTCTTGTAATGCGGTTTTTGCTCCTCCAGCTCGCGTATGACAGCCGTGGTAAGCTCATAAATACGCGGATATTGCACACGGCTGAAAATATGCTTATATTCACTGTAATCGGACAGCGAAAGATTATAGCCCCGCACAAGGCTGGGCGAAATATTCTTGAAAAGCTCCTTCTGGTCTATGAACAGATACGACCAGCGGCTTTCCGCGCCAGGGGAGCTGTATGTAGTGTGCGGTATATTGCGCGGCACGCAGGTAACGTCGCCCTCCTTGAAATAAAGGGGCGTTTTCGTGTCGATAAATTCCATATATCCGCTTTCAGAATGGCATAAGCCTATCTCAAGGCAGTTGTGGAAATGCAGATGCCCGCTCGGCACGCTCGATATTTTCCAATGCTCGCCCGACAGCAGAAGCACGGGAAAATCATACGGAAGATAATAGTTTCGGTATTCAGCTACGCTGTTCTTAGTCTTTGCCATGATAATCCTCCAATTCCAAATCCGAAAACAATCCAGACCGCTGATGGCTGTACACAAAGTATAGCATAAACAGCCGAAAATTCATAGTTTTTATTGAAAATTAAGACGCCATTTCCAAAAACAGCCAAAAGCAAATTAACTGTGGCAATTTAAGAGATAACATAAAAAATTGAGGTAAAAATTTCACGAAAATTTCAGTTTTCAAAAGGTATTGCCCGATGTATAATAAAAGTGGCGAAAGAAGGTGATATTGTTGAATACAACGGAACAGATACATCAAGAGGATTTGGAGCGTTTGAAATCACTCCGATATATGGACGATGATTTTATGACTGTCTGCCTTGCGGATAATTTTGAGGGTGTGGAACTGATATTACAGATTATTTTAGGAAAGAGTAATATAAAAATTAAGTCAGTCCGAACGCAGGAACCGCTAAAGAATCTACAGGGGCGTTCCGCGACCTTAGATGTTCATGCGGTTGACAGTGACAACAAGGAATTTGACGTGGAAATTCAAAGGAAAGACGCAGGAGCAGGCGCAAAAAGGGCAAGGCACAACAGCAGCCTGCTGGACGCACATATACTAAAAGCAGGCGATGATACGGAGGATATTCCAGACAGTTATGTTATTTTTATAACTGAAAATGACGTAATGAAGGGAAATCAGCCGATATATCCAGTAGAGCGGTATGTTACAATCTTCATGCACCAATCCCGATGATATGAATTATGAAGCGCTTGCTAAGAAAGCAAGGTATTTCAAGAAGGACGAGAAAGGAGTGGCGGCCATGTGTAAAATGTTGGAAGATATGAGGAACGAAGCGGCACAAAAAGCGGCACAAGAAGCGGAACAAAAAGCAAACAAAAAGACAGCAGCACATTTAATAAAGTTAGGTAAAATGACTTTAGAGGAAATAGCAGAAGCTACGGAACTATCACTTGATGTAGTTAAGGAGTTAGAAAACCAATCAATGCAGCTGGCATAATCAATATCACAGTTTAATATCAAAACAACAGCGTGATAGATGTTGAAATGGCAAAGGCAACATGTAGTGAAACATTAAAAAGTTTAAATGATAAATATTATCATGCAATTAAAGAAAGTGGTTATTTTTGGCTGGAGCGAGATATAAATAGCAACACAGCGCAATGGCGGTTATGAACGTGAAGTTTGTAGCCGCCTTTTTCCGTAAAGGAGAGATCTGTTTTTCGTTATGCAATTTTTAAGACATTTTGTAATGAAGCCATTTTCCATTTACAAACCTTGTTGTAAATATGACCGCTCTGACAACCCAATCAGTGAACATTCCAATCCACACCGCCATAAGTCCCATGTGAAACTCTTTTGCGAGGAAAATGCCGAGTGCCACGCGGCAGCCCCACATGATACAGACAGAAACAATCATCGAAAATTTCACGTCGCCTGCTGCCCGAAGTCCATATGGAAGTCCAAATGCGCCTACCCACACTAATGGTTTTATAATCGTCATTGCAACAACCAATTCAAAACACATTTGTGCTGCCTCAACCTCCATGCCGGCAAGCCATGTTACAGGCTTTGTGATTGCAAGTACCAAAAGGCATGATATTAATGTCCCAATCCCTGCTATGCCCATTAGCTTTACGATATAATATTTTGCTTCTTCTTTCCTGTCTGCGCCAATACATTGACCAACTACCGTCATAAGCCCTATTCCCACGCTATTGCCGAAAATGCCGTTTGCATTCTCAAAGATATTTGTCATTGCCTGCGCTGACATTGCTATAGTCCCCATTGTCGAGACCGTAGACTGAACAGCAAGCTTTCCAAACTGAAACATTCCGTTCTCAATTCCCGACGGAACGCCTATCGCCATTATCGCTAATATCAGCGGCATATCGGGGCGAATTTTTAAATAGTCTTTTACTACAATTGTCTGTCTTGGCTTTCTTAAGCAGTAAAAAATCACGACTGCGCAAAAAACTCTTGACAAGAGGGTTGCATAAGCAGCTCCCGCCACTCCCCACTTAAAGCCATAGATGAACAATGCGTTTCCTGCAACATTTATGACATTTGAAACAACGGATACCTTCGTCGGGAACTTTGAGTTGCCCGATGCCCTGTAAAATGCAGCCCCCGCACTGAACAATGCTAAAAATGGATAGGAAATAACCGTTATCATAAAATAAACCACTGAATTTTCCATGACGGAGTCTTCAACTGTTCCGAATACCAGCCTTAAGAGCCGCTCGCCGCCTAAAAGGCAAATCGCTACTATTGAGAGCGAAATAACAAATACTGTAAGCACAACCTGTCCTGCCGCCCTGTTGCTTTCTTTTTTGTTTCCGCTGCCGATATACTGTGAGCAGATGATTGTTGCTCCAGATGCCATTGCTGAAAATATCTGTATGACGAGGTTATTTATCGAATCTACAAGAGACACCGCCGATATTGCCGCACTTCCAACGGTTGAAACCATCATCGTATCCACCATGCCCATAAAGGAGTTCAAAAACTGCTCTATGATTATCGGCAAAAGCAGCCAAAACAGTGCCCTGCGGTCAAACAAAATATTTTCCCAATCAATCTGCTTTTTTTCATATAGTTTCATTTAAAATTATCTCCAATAGCTTAATTTTCATAATTGCTTATCCATATTTTCAATTGTATATCATTTTACATATATCGGTCAATTATTGTTACCTATTAATAATTTTTGCCACTCTCCACCTTGCCTGTTCCCTTTATGGAATGGCACAAATTAAATGTGCGTCTCCATTTTGACAGTTGATATTCTGGTTACTTTTGAGTATAATAAAAGTAGGGAAATCCCTACTTTTTGTTGAGCAATAAGGAGGTATGAGAAATGTCAGCAAAAGCCTTTATTGATAATGCAAAAGTCATGGCAAAGGGGCAGGTCACTATTCCGAAAGACGTTCGGGAAGTGCTTGGTGTGGCAAGCGGAGACCGCATTTCCTTTATTGTTGAGGGAAATTCTGTCCGCATTGTAAATTCTGCAATTTACGCCATGCAGGTATTGCAAAGCGAGATGGCGGGAGAAGCAGAGAAGGCGGGACTTATTTCTGATGATGACGTAGTGGCACTTGTCAAAGAAATGCGAAATGAGGATGATGGTGAATGAGGGTGCTGATTGACACCAATGTTCTCATATCCGCAGCATTAAATCCGAATGGCATACCGTGGCAGGCATATCAAAAAGCAGCCGTATACCCGAATCATGGACTGATATGTGAACAGAATGTAGATGAATTGAAACGGATATTTAACAGGAAATTTCCTAACCGACTGACAAGTCTGGACAGGTTTTTGTCTGTTGCGCTGCTGACTTTGGAATTAGTGCCTGTTCCTGATGATGCGCTGGCGGAAGAAGAACAAATCAGAGATGTATGTGACAGACCAATATTGCGTGCGGCGATTAAGGCAAAAGCAGATATTCTATTGACCGGAGATAAGGATTTTTTGGAATCCGGCGTGAAAAAGCCAGCTATTATGACACCAGCCGAATTTATTCACATCATTTAAAAACCAAACAGCGAAACAAATCGTAGACGGAAATTGATTCGTAGGTTTCCGTCTCCTGCTTGACAGCATTCACTATTCCATAGCAACAGCGAGTTGCTTGTAAAAATAAGATTTTGAACTTATAATGAATAATGACATATTCATTAGGAGGGACAGGCATGGAAACACGAGATGTTCTCAAAAATCTGCGTGAAAAAAATAATCTCACACAGGAAGAATTGGCAGAGCAGATACACGTTACCAGACAGGCGGTTAGCCGCTGGGAAACAGGAGAAACGCAGCCAAATATAGATATATTAAAATTGTTGTCGCAGGTTTTTGATGTATCAATCAATACGCTGTTAGGTTCTCCACGTCAACTTATTTGCCAGTGCTGCGGAATGCCATTGAATGAGGATGGTCTGATTAGCCGAGAACCAGATGGAAGCTATAACGAGGACTATTGCAAATGGTGCTATACTGATGGGAAATTTGCGTATCAGTCTAAGAAATCTTTATTGGATTTTCTGGTTGCGAATATGCCAAATGTGCCCTTATGGGAGTTCATAACATAAGGGCAAAGGATATAACGCAAGGGAAAGCCTAAGGGCAGGCCCACTTGCTTTAAATTTACAGATGTGTATAGCCTTTTCAACGGTTTGCAGACTTTTTTATTGAAAAGTAAGACGTCATTTCCAAAAACAACCAAAAAGCAAATTCTGAAACAATTCATTCATTTCCAAATATAAGAAAAATTTCCCCTAAATAGCAAAATTGTCTAATAAAAATTGTACAATTTATGAATTGACATACAAATTGTCTATTTCCATTCAAGAAAAATAAGAAATAAATAGTTGAAAATGCATAGTTTTTACTAAAAAATAAATTGACAGAAGTGAAAAAATGCATAATAATATTAATATAGTATAGCCTAAGCTGTACAAAATAACAAATTTATTTAGGGAGGTTAGGGCATATGGCGAAAAAAGAAGGTGGCGGCAAAAAAGTCGTCACAAGCGTTTCCTGGAAAAACAGCTTTAAACGCGACTGGCAGTTGTACGTGATGCTGTTGATTCCGCTGGTAATTGTAATTGTATTTAACTATGCTGCATATCCTGGCATGCGTATGGCGTTTATGGATTATAAACCCGCCAAAGGCTATGCAGGCAGCAAATGGGTGGGTTGGGAGACCTTCCAGAAGGTTTTCAAGGATGCCGATTTCCACAGGTCATTAAAAAACTCCATTATATTCAATGTGCTTGACCTGCTTGTAGGCTTCCCCGTGCCTATCATTCTTGCCCTTATGTTAAACGAGCTCCGCTATCCTAAATTCAAGAAGGTGACACAGACAATCCTTTATCTGCCCCACTTCCTTTCATGGGTTATCATAGGAAGCGTTGCATATACAATGTTTAAGCCCACTACAGGTCTTGTGAATATCGCGCTTATGAATATGGGATTTATCAGCGAGGGTATTCCGTTCCTGACTGAAAAATGGCACTGGGCTGTCACGTATCTGCTCATAGGCGTATGGCAGGGAATGGGCTGGAACACGATTATTTATCTGGCGGCGATTACGGGCATAAGCGGAGAGCTTTATGAAGCCGCGATGATAGACGGCGCGAACCGCTGGAAAAGAATGTGGCACATTACGCTGCCTGGCATCAAGAGCACGGTTGTCACGCTGCTTATCATGAACCTTGGGCGTGTCATGAACAGTAACTTCGAGCGTCTGCAGCAGTTTGGTAACTCCCAGGTAAAGGATTTCCAGTATCAGCTTGCTATTTACATATATGAAAAAGGTCTGCAGAGCGCTAAGTTCAGCATGGCTACGGCGGTGGGTATATTCCAGTCTGTAGTAGGTCTTATGCTTGTCGTGCTGTCCGACTGGGTAGCTAAGAAGCTTGGCGAAGACGGCTTGCTGTAAAGGAGGAGGATTAATAATGGCAAAGAAAAAAGAAGAAGTAGTCCGCGGCGCGGAGATTACAAATGACGGCAACAGAGCCATTAATAAGTTCCGTGTAAGCGATGCGGTTATGATGATAATTATAGTCCTGCTGTGCTTGACATGTATACTTCCTTTCATACATCTGCTCGCAAAATCAATATCAGGCAACAGTTTTGTGCTTGCAAAACAGATAGCTTTCATACCAAAGGGTATTACGTTTGACGCGTATTCTTCGCTCTTTAAAGACGGCAGCATGGTATACAGTATGATTTACAGTATCATTGTTACATTTATATTTACAGTGCTCGGCATGGTGGTATGTACATGCGCGGCATATCCGCTTTCAAAGAAGCGCCTTAAAGGCAGAGCGTTTTTTACGTTTATTCTGATGTTCCCGATGTATTTTGGCGCGAGCCTTATTCCTACATATTTGCTCTTTAGTAATTTAGGTTTGCTTGACAATATGTGGGTGCTGATACTTCCACTGATTTATTCGCCCTACAATATGCTTATTATGAAGACTAATTTACAGTCGAGCATACCTGACAGCCTTGAGGAGTCAGCTTTCCTTGACGGCGCGTCAAACTTCCAAATCCTCACAAGGATTGTGCTCCCGCTGTCAAAGCCGATTTTGGCTACGCTTTCGCTTTTCTATGCGGTAGGTCGCTGGAATGCATACGCGGACAACGCATACTATATCAGAAGTGAAAACCTTAAGATGATACAGTATAAGCTTTCACAGCTTGTTTCATCAGCGGCAGAGGCGCAGACGGCTACGCTTTCAGAGGCGGCGGCGGTAACGAGTACGCCCGAGGTTCTGCAGGCGGCGGCTATTATGTTCGTAACGATACCTATTATCTGCATATATCCTTTCCTGCAGAAGTATTTCGTAAAGGGCGCGATGATAGGAGCGGTTAAAGGCTAAAACGCAAGGGCGGCGTTTTTCAGAGGTTTTGGAGTATTTTTAATGTGTTAGTTATCTCGCATAGGGCGGGTTAGCTATAGATTATTTTACAAGGAGGAATTAAATTATGAAGAAGAACACTCTTCAGAAGACCATGGCACTTTCGCTTGCGGGTGTTATGGCAATGGGTTCGCTGACAGGGTGCGGCGGCGGAAGCAATTCATCTGCGCCTGCATCAGACTCAAACGCGTCTACAAATGCGAACACATCACAGTCAACAGACAACAGCGCAGCGTCTACAGGCGATGCTGCAAGTACAGGCGATACAGCGGCGGTTGCTGGTATCGATGGCTGGGAGCCGTTTGCTGAGAACGTAACTCTGAGAATACCTGTATATGACAGAGGAGCTGAGGGCGTTCCCAATGTAAGCGATAACTATTGGACACACTGGGTACAGGAGAACTTTGGCGACAAGTACAATATCACGGTTGAGTACGTGCCTATCACTCGTTCTGATGTTTTGACAGCTTATGCTTTGCTTGCTGCAGACCAGAACCTTCCTACAATTCTTATGGAGTATGACTATCCTAAGCTTGCTCAGTGGGCAAATGACGGATACCTTACGACATATGACATTGATGAGTTCGCACAGGTAGCTCCTACATACTATCAGAGAATGGTTGACTTAGACCAGCTTGGATATACTCAGATGGACGCCGAGTGCTATTTCGCGCTTGCTGAGAGACCTTACTACAATACAGGTTACACATATGTAACTTTCTATCGTCAGGACTGGCTTGATCAGGTGGGCTACTCAGAGTATCCTACAACCTGGGCTGAGCAGAAGGAGCTTTATCAGAAGCTTATTGACGAAGGAATCTCAGAGCATCCGCTTGGAGGTCAGATGGTAACAGGCGCGGGCGTTGACCAGAACTATGCATTCAGAACATTCCCTCTTGATGAGGAGAATTGGGCTGCATACGGCGACTACGCTATACCTGCTCTTGGCGACGAGGCAAACAAGAAATTCCTTCAGAGAGAGAACGAGAAGTACAATTTAGGCTTCACAGATCCTGAATATTATGTAACGGATATTGAGACGGCAAAGGCTAACTTTGTAAACGGCAAGACATTACAGTATTCAGGTTACATTTCAGCAGATGTTGATTTCCTTACGGCATTTTATGAGCAGAATCCTGACGGCAAGCTTGCGGTTATGATTCAGCCTACGACGGATGATCCCGAGGGCGGCACAGTTCCTGCATACCGTTCAGACAACCCGTTCGGTATGATGATTGGTTTCTCATCTATGGCAACCGAGGATGAAATCAAGGCAGCTTGGATGTACATGGAGTGGATGACGTTAGAGGATAACCTTTTCACAATGCAGTGGGGTATCGAAGGCGAGAACTACACAGTGGGCGACGACGGACTTCCTGTATCTGTAAGCGATTATGAAGGTGATTGCAAGCAGGGTTACAACAACAACAAGGACTACTGGTGTGTAACTATTGAGGCTAGAAACGCTGGTACTATCGAGGACGTTATCGGTATGAGCTCTCCTCAGGGTCTTCCTCAGGATTTTAAGCAGGAGCTTATCGACAACTACAATGCTAAGGTTGAGGTTGCTGAAAAAGGCTGGGCTGTAGCGGACTGCAACTTTGCGGTTGTTATTGAGTCAGCTTCAGAGTATCAGGCTACGCTGCTTGAGCTTTATACGGAGTACAGAGATCAGTTGACGATGTGCAAGCCGGAGGAGTTTGACGCATTGTATGATGAGCTTGCGCAGAAGTATGCTGACGCAGGATATCAGGAGATCGTTGACGAGAGAATTCAGGCTTATGAGGCTGGACAGTCTACTAAGCTGCAGTAATCTTAAAAATAGTTTAATAGAGGCAGTTAATAGTATAGCCCTCGGCTTGTCCGAGGGCTATATGTTAATAAGGCATTGGTATTAGCAAACGGACGCCCGAGCAGGGACATATATCCCCTGCGGACATCGAGGAGTTGTGTGCGTAAGCACAACTCCGAAAACGGAATATAGATTTTCTTAGGTGTTGTTTTTTAACACCTTAGAAAATCTTTCCGTTTTGCTTGCGCTCAGTGGAAAGCGTAGCGGTACTAAGCTCAATTGCGCTGCAAAAGGAGCTGCGCTTTTGCAGCTTATTTCGCTAAGTGCCGACGCTTTCCAAGGTCCTTAGGGGATATATGTCCCTGCTCGGGCTGGTTGTTTCTGGATAAAAATTTTTTTCTCTATCAGGTTATTTTCGCAAAGATTTTAGTTAAAATGTACTGGAATTTTTGCGAAAATAATGTGATAATTTATATATAATGCGAATATATAAATTTGCACAAATTTATATTTTATTTTAAAGAAAGGAAGGGTTGCGGTATGCTTAAATTGGAGTATGACAAAAAGGAAATTGAGGAGGTAATTGACAGGATTGTCAAAAGGACTATGCAGATGGATCTCACATGGGACTGGCCTTGCGGGGTGGCTTATTTTGGCATTGCCGATGCGTATGAAAAGACTGGTAAGGAGGAGTATCTGAGGGTTTTGAAGGACAGGGTTGACGAGCTTATTGACCTTGGGCTTCCTTCTGTGTGGACTGTAAATGCGTGCGCTATGGGGCATTGTCTGATTACGATTTACAAGGCTACGGGCGAGCAGAAGTATTGGGATATAGTTATGAGCAAGGTGGAGTATCTCAGAAAAGACGCGCTGCGCTTTGGCGACAATGTTTTGCAGCATACTGTTTCTGCAAACAATGATTTCCCCGAGCAGTGCTGGGCGGACACGCTTTTTATGGCGGCGTTTTTCCTGCTTAGAGTAGGCGTGGAGCTTAAAGATGAAGACATAATCGAGGACGCGCTTAATCAGTATTACTGGCACATCAAATATCTGCAGGATCCGAATACGGGGCTGTATTATCATGGCTGGGACAATATAGCGAAGAACCATATGTCTGGCTTTTACTGGGGACGCGCCAATGCGTGGGCGGCGTTTACTATGTCTCAGGTGGGCGATATTCTGCCTAAGTGCTATCTCTACCCTAAGTATATGGACGTTGCGGGCTCTTTGAATGACCAGCTTGCGGCGATTAAGCTTGTGCAGACTGAAAACGGTCTGTGGAGGACGATATTAAATGATGCGAGCTCATATGAGGAGGTTTCGGCATCTGCAGGTATTGCGGCGGCTATGGTGACTAGGGCTAATCCGCTCCATTCAAAGTACATAAATAAGGCGATAAAGGGTATGCTTGAAAACGTCAGCCCAGACGGCAGGGTGCTCAATGTATCGGGCGGTACGGCTGTTATGAATGATGCCGACGGCTACAAGAATATTTCAAGAGACTGGATACAGGGCTGGGGACAGGGACTTGCGCTTGCGTTCTTCGCCAAGATACTTGTATCTGACGATTTGCAGAAGGACGGTGCGTTATAATTGTCCGAAAAAACGTTTGACTTTAGGAAATCAGACATAATAAGGCAGTACGACAAGGAAGCGGGCTTTGGCTTTATAACGGAGGAGGGCAGAAGAAATGATGAGCTGCTGCGCCTTTCGGAGCTTGCGCTTGGGTTTGAAGTGCCGTACTGGTATCGTGATGAAAATATGTCAGACATAAAGCTTGATGGGCATGGCTGCTATATTGATTCTGAGGAAGTCACAAAGCGCGTCGAGGCGCAGGCGGGCAGGCTTATTCCGCTGTGCTTTAAGGCGGATGTGGAACAGGCGGGAAATTATGAGGTCAGCGTTGAGTTTTACGGCGAGGGTGAGGCTTTCCTTTTTGCGGGGGCAAGACGTCTTGTGTATAGGGGAAATATTGTTCCTGCGCGGAGCGTCACTGTTGTTTTTCCATTTTGCGTGTGTGATGTAGTGCCGCGCACAAAGACAGTGCGCTATGACAGGCGCAGCATAGGCGTTTCGCTGCTTGGGAAAAATGCTAGGCTTTCGTCATTGACTATACGGCGGACAGACTGTCCGACTATACATATAGCGGGCGATTCGACAGTTACAGACCAGCCTGCGGAGTATCCGTATTCGCCTGCGACAAGCTATTCGGGCTGGGGACAGATGCTCGGCTTGTTTATTCGCGACGGCGTGTCGATAGTAAACCACTCACATTCGGGGCTTACTGTGGAAAGCTTTAGGACAGAAGGTCATTATGATATTTTGAGGGGGCAGCTAAAGGCGGGCGACTATATATTTATGCAGTTTGCCCACAATGACCAGAAGCAGAAGCACCTTATGGCGCGAGGCGGCTATCGTGACGGGCTTATCGCCTATATTAAAGAGACACGTGAGGCGGGGGCGTTTCCAGTGATCGTGACGCCGCTTGCGCGAAATACATGGAAGCCCGACGGCTCATACAATGATTTGCTGGAGGAATATGCAAAAGTATGCGTGGAGCTTGGCAGCGAGTATGATGTGCCTGTGCTTGACCTTCATGCGCTGAGTATGGCTTTTGTTAAGGAAAAAGGTCTTGAAGGCGCTAAGCCGTATTATTTTCCACGCGACTATACGCATACAAACGATTATGGCGCGTACAAAATGGCAGGCTTTATCGCTGATGAAATACGGGGAAAGATAGACGGTCTTTCACAATTTGTTACATATGAATCAGGAGAGTGGGAGCCACACGGAGTGGAAGAGCCGCCTGTGCCGCCAGAGCGTTACAGGTACATATCAAATCCTGCTGGCAATACGGAGCTTTTTGCGGATTTGGAGCGGCCTGACGATATGCTGATACGCGCTGAAGCGATTGACATGGTTATAAAGGCGGCAAAATTTTTTCCCACAAACGTGTTTAATGATGTCTATGACGACATTGCGGGACATGAGTGGTATGCGGGCGCTGTGGAGTGCGCGTACCAGAATGAGATTATACCGCCGCAGATGGTTGAAAATAAGCGCCTTATGCCGCAAAAGCAGATAACGACGCAGGAATTTGTCGCCCTTATGATGAGCGCCTGCAAGGGAAGAAGGGCGTTGCCAAAGGAGGAGCCCTGCATATATGATGACAAATGCGCGCCGTACTGCGTGCCGTTTGTAAGGGCGGCGTATTCAATGGGCATTATCGGCGACGACGAGGATATGGGGGCTTTAATTACAAGAGGACACGCTGCCAAAATGTGCAGAGGACTAAATATATATAGGTAATTGCGAAACTCCCTAAGCTCGTTTGCGATCTTGAACCAAAACAAGGAAGAATTCGTGCAGAGCACAAATTCTAAGATGGAAAGTGGATATCTGCTAGTTTTAGGCGCACTTTAATAAGCCTAATGGTTTTATGAAGTTGGTAAGTCCTATGCTATGAGAGG
>CANQHZ010000104.1 GCA_947623805.1 uncultured Lachnospiraceae bacterium
CGTGTCACGCTCCTGCATCGTCCCCCATGCGGCGTTCATGACATTTACACTGCCATCTTCGTTGTAAGTGGCAATCATCAGTACCGGCATAGGAAAAATCCCCTCCGTAATATTCAATTTTTTTCTCATAAACAATACCCCTTTTCCATGTATTATCTTAACAGCACTTGGCCGTCAAATATAATTATAACTGACAAACACAAAATAGCAAGCCCCCATATCGCTTTAACTGTTTAATATAAATATATGAACCTTAATACTTCCTAATCAACATCTTTTGGTATCTTAGATTTAGAAATATTTTTCACATTATACCCCTCTTTCATATGCAAAACGCCGCATATAGCGGTATGGCAAGTACCCCTTCACTATATCCAAAGTTCTTCTCCGACAGACGTATTGAAATCTCAGGATTATACAGGTTACGATAATGATTAAGACTTTTAGACTTAACATTTTCGCCCGACTTAACCTCCACTGGAATTACCTTTCCTTCTTTCTGCAGCACAAAATCAATCTCAGCCACAGGTGAATTATCCGTCCAATAATACAATTCATATCCATTTGCCTTAAACGCCTGCGCCGCATAATTTTCTGCAAGCGCCCCGCGAAAGAGCTCCGAAAGCTCATTTTTTATGATACTATCGGGTGTAATGCCTGTAAATGCCGAAAGGAGCCCCACGTCAGACATATACAGTTTGAACGATGATACATCTCTGAATGCCTTAATCGGAAGTTCCGCCCGCGTCACTCTGTCACACTCAAGCACCACTCCAGAAAAAACAAGCCACGCAATCGAGTCTCCAAAAAGTCCTGCCGTCGCACCCTTTCTAATCAATTTATACTGGAATTTTTTATTTTCTTTGGCAAGCTGCGCCGGCATTGAATTATACGCATTTTTTATTTTTGTACTTTCACTGTCACTTGTATATTTTGCCATATCAGCGGTGTAAGTGTTTATTATCATGCTTTGAATCTCAGGAACATTTATAATTGAATTTCTTTCAAGGTACTGATTTACAGCAGCGGGCATGCCTCCCACAAAAAGGTACCTACGATACCATTCAAGCAGCTCATTGTGTGTCGCCTCAGGCATCTGCACGCGTTTATCATAACATTCCCTTATCATCGACACCATATATTCTTTGCTCATCGCACGCAAAAACTCATCAAAACTAAGCGGATAAAGCGTTTTAACAATTACCTTGCCCACAGGAAACGAAGAATTATCACGATTGATTGCAACACCCAAAAGACTCCCCGCCGCCGCGATATGGTATTCAGGCGCTTCCTCGCAAAAATACTTTAAAGATGTAAGCGCCCTCTCACACACCTGTATCTCATCAAAAATAATAAGCGTTTTATCCGGCACTATCTTTTGCGCAAAATACTCCTCCAGCAGCATTATTATCCTATCAGGATTGAGCTCCCCAGCGAAAAAATCCGCGACAGTCTGCATACGCTCAAAATTTACATATATGCAATTTTTAAAATATCTGTCACCAAACTCCCTGAGTATATACGTTTTCCCCACCTGACGCACTCCATACAACACAAGCGGCATTCTTCCAGACCGCATTTGTCGCCATTTAACAAGTTCAGTCATTATATTTCTCTCCATAGCCATGCTCCCCCAAATCATTTTTTTTAGTGTAACTTAATATTTATAATTTTGCAATAAAAAATCACTTCAAAGTGATTATTTTATAAAAACAAATCATTTTAAGGTGATTTTTGTTGCGTTGAATCTCTATATAACAACACTTCTTAATATATCGTTCAGCTAAAGAAATAAAAAAATTTATTTACTTTGTTGTCACGGTCTTTAGTAATGTCTATCGTCCTTTACTTAGTTTTTGAATTTCTTTCATCCTGCTTTTACTGATGAATAGGAAAGACTTTGAAAGAGAGCTTCAGAACGAGAGCCGACAGAGGAACAGGCAACAGAGCAGAACAAAGCGGAGGGAGGAAGAAATCTGATGAAAATTTGATAGAAACGTGAGCGTGATTGTGGTATTCTATTAGAAAGACAAATTACAATTGTCTAACTAAGCACTACCACAATTACAACAAAATAATAACACAGCGTCAGAGCGTATAGAATAGTCTATGCGCTCTATTTGGTATGATATAATTTTCAAAAAATATCTTTTTTCTTGTAGTTTTTATGTATGAAACCGTAGTATATAGATGAAAGGAGGATTTATGATTGAAGATGAAAAAATAATTGAATTGTTTTTTAGCCGTTCAGAACACGCAATAAGGGAACTGGATATAAAATATGGAAAGCTATGCCATAAACTCTCACATAGTATTCTGAATAGTTGGCAGGATACAGAGGAATGTGTGAATGATGCGTATCTAGGTGCATGGAACGCAATTCCCCCCACAAAACCAAACCCCTTACAATCCTATATCTGTAAGATTGTTCGGAACATTTCTTTGAAACTCTATTACAGAAAAGAAGCGGCAAAACGGAATAGCTTCTATGAGATTGCTATGCAGGAGCTTGAAAATTACTTATCAGCACCAAACACAGTTGAAACGGAAATCGAAGCAAAAGAATTAGCAGAAATTATTGAAAATTTTTTAGATACTTTAAGTGAAAAAAATTGTGTAATTTTCATGCGGCGATATTGGTTTTGCAACACATACGAAGAAATTGCAAAGTCTGTAGGCATTTCTGAAAAGAATGTGTCCGTTCGCCTTACCCGTATCCGAAAACAAATGAAAGACTATTTAATTGAAAGAGAGGTATTTATATGAATACAAAAATGTTTTCTGAAGCTATGAGCGAAATTGACAGCAGGTATGTTGAAAAAACTCTAAACTACCACAACAAAAAGAAAAAGTACATTTTATCATTAGTAGCAAGTTTAGTATTTATTTTATCATGCGGATTTGCCTATGCTGCCTATACTTATTGGGGTGTCGGCTCTGCTGATAACATTGATTTTAATAGACTTACACAGCCATTTGGAACGGTTGGAAGTGAACAACAGATGAATGAAAATGACAGTGAAATTTTTTTTGAAAAAAGCAATATTATAAGCGACTATGGGAATGTTTATGCGGACAACTCTGTATGCGTTGCGTCAAACAATAATATAATTCCGTCAATATATTTCAGTCCTAATTATATGGTTATTTTTTCACAAGAAGATGAACAAGGTTGGATATTAAAAGCAGAAGAAAAATTAACCCTTGGTTTTTCACTATTCCAAACACAATCAATTGAATTAGAAGTCGGCTATATTTTGAATGGAGAATATCATGTATTATCTTTAACAAAAGGTTGTGATTTCAATGAAACATTAACAGTATCAGATGAGGGAGAATATTATTTTTGTGTTACCAACCATTCCAGCGAAAATGCTATAATAAAAAGTGGTAACATTATCGTTGAACGTAGCAAATAAATTTAACAGAAAAATATTAAAATATTTCAATAAAAAGCAGTCGAGGATAATTCGACTGTTTTTTATTTCGACTAAAATGATAAATGTTTTTCCATTATCCAAAAATAAAAATCCACGTCAACACTTGACAACTCTTATCAGAAGTCAGCCGACTATGTCCGCGCAAGTGCCTTGGCGCGAATGGCGTATTTTCTTATGTAATGCTCGACACCCCAGAGGACAATTTGCCCGGACGGCAAATTGAGGCGCACGGAGCCATGGAAGGCGACTTGCGCCGTGTCTCGCCGCCCGAAACCACCTTCAAGCATTACATTAGAAAATACGCTATTCGCGCCACAGCACGCGCGCGGACATAGTCGGCTGACTTCGTCGCTTACCACACCCCAACTCTTTCAAAACCGAAAATACAAAAACGGATTAAACGACCCATCAATAATATAAGCCGTACAAATCCCCAAAATCCCCACCACACCAAAACTCTCAACCACCTGCAAAACCCCCCTACCACATTTATACCTCAAAATCCACTCACAAAACCTCCCCCACACCATCGCAGGCAGCGGCGTAGCCGCCACAATCCCCACAGCCAACACCACCCACCTATTCCTCACCATAAACTCCGACACCATCAACACATTCGCATCCTTCGTAACCAACCCGCCACAATTCACCAGACTAGCAACATCCAAAACCGCCCTCCCCAAATCCGTATTATGAAAAATCAAAAAACTCACAATCACAAACCACAACACATAAACATGCCTCACAACTGAAATCAAAACTCCAACCGCCACAGCGCCATCTCCAAAACCTCCGCCTATCCTTTCACACCCTCGCCTTACAATCTTCTCAAACACCAAAAGCCCCGCAAACATCAGCCCCCACAACACAAAATTCCACTCCGCACCATGCCATAACCCAGTAAACGCCCACACCACCAAAACATTAAAAACCCACCTCACAAACCCGACGCGACTCCCGCCCATCGGAATATACACATAGTCCCTAAACCACGCCCCCAGCGTAATATGCCACCTTCTCCAAAACTCCCCAATACTCCCCGAAATAAACGGATACCTGAAATTCTCAGGAAACTTAAATCCAAGCATCGCCCCAAGCCCGATAGCCATATCCGAATACCCCGAAAAGTCAAAATATATCTGCAGCGCCACAGCCACGGCATAGCACCACGATGCCAAAAGCCCCCTGCCCGGAAGTCCCGACACCTCCGCCACAAACTCACCGAGCACATTCGCAAGCAAAACTTTCTTTCCAAGCCCCAGCACAAACCGCATAACCCCGTATTCAAAACTGACATCTCTGTCACTTTTTTCCCTGCTGCCCCCGACAAGCACCCCCTCAACATCACTATACCTAACAATAGGCCCCGCCACAAGCTGCGGGAACAAAGTGACATACGCGGCAAGCGTAATCAGATTTCTCTGCCTTTCCACGCGCCCCCTATGTACATCTATGCAGTAGCTCACAAGCTGAAAAGTATAAAACGAAATCCCAATCGGAAACGTATCAGAAAACTTAAAGAAAAACAAAAGTCCAAAAGGCACAATCACAGAAAGGGCATAAAAAATCTTCCCCTTTAGCCCCGTCATAAAAAAACAGAAAACAATCTCCGCCAGCATAAGAAAGACAAACTTAGGCTCGCCCCACGCATAAAACAGTACAGACACCAAGAATAAAAATAAATTTCTGCCCTTCCCCCGCACGATAAAATTCAAGACCAGGACAAAGGGCAGAAAAAAATACAAAAAAGTTATGCTCGAAAAAATCATAACGGATTTACCTTTTCAACACTCTCAGGAACAGCCATACCCCTGCTCTCGGCAGCCTTAACCGCGTTTGAAAACACATCGTCAGCCGCATCAGCCGCGCCCATCACAAAGAACACATCGTTTCCAAACACAGCGCCAATCTCCTTTTCAGCCGTCACGCAAATCCATTTAGCGGGATTTACCTTTTCCATAAGCGCATCAAGTATCTGCTGCGCATCCGCCTCATCATTGGTTCTGATGTACATTGCACTGTATGCAACCGAGCTAATCATAGACTCCGATATATAAATCCCCTCAATACCGCTCAAGTCCTCAAGCCCCGTATTATATGAAACCGTATCCGCGTCCGCAAGGTCAAGCTCCGACGTCTCAAGATTGGCGGGGAGCAGGTCCTGCGCCGCTCCCCCGTATGTCTCGTCAAAAAGTGCCGAAACTTCGTCAAGCCCCTCCAAATGCACCATTCCCGAAGTATCCAAGCCCTGCTGCGTCTCGACCTCATCCGAACTCCTCTCGCTGCCAGAACAACCCGTAAGCACAGCCGCCATCACAGCCAATACAGTAAATGCCAAAGTAAATTTTTTCTTCATAAATTTCACCTTCCTTTTTTTGTTTATCTTTTCATAATTATGAAAATATTATACCCGCGAAATCTCAAATTTTTACGAAATTTTTTAATCAAACAAAGCTCTGCTACTCCGACTTATAACAATTTCTTTCAATCACCCGTAAACCATAATATATTTGATAACTCGATTATACCATATCACAGCTGTAACACAACAAAAATTTATCACGCCTTGCACGCCATACCCATACCATAATTATAAGCATATCAAAAACCGTCAAAAAGTCAAAAAGGAGCATCCCATGCCAAACCCAAACCCGAAACTTGAAAACCTCCTAAACCTAGCCCTCTCCGCCACAGGGCAGGAACGTGAAAAATCGCAGTCTCTCATGACAGGCTATGACACAGCCTCCAAAAGCTGGGAGCTAATCGTCAAATACCACGGCGCACTGGAGCGCCTCGAATCCGAAGTAATCCAAATCGAACCGCTCATAAACAATTACTGTATCGCCACAGTCCGCGAAGACTTTATCGATGCTTTCGCCGCCTTGGACGAAGTAGAATACGTGGAAAAGCCAAAGCGTTTGTATTTCAATTGAGCGCGCAAATAAAAATTATATTCCCAAACCCTATTCAAATTTCAAAAATATTCTGCTATAATTTATACATACAGACTATTTGATTTGGGAGGAAACAGCCATGACTCTTGCCAAGCCTGCACAGAATTTAGAGTTTTACCACAGACGCACTCAGGAGCTTACTGCAAGCGGTTATCCGATAGCTGTAGTCGACTACAATTTTTTCACCCACGAACGAATGACGAGCCTGCACCGCCATGAAGAAGTTGAAATCCAGTACGTCATCAGCGGACAAACTCTCGTCACCTGCGGCAATGAAAGTTTCACGGCACACGAGGGCGATATACTCTTTATCAATCAGAATATCGAGCACTTCAACACCCCCGTTGCCGACATCCCCTGCATTCTCCGCGCGATTATAGTTCACCCATACTTTGTCCTGGGTCTTGGACATCTTGAGTTGGAAGATAAATATATAAATCCAATTATACTTGACAGCAGAATCAGATACCTTCTTATTACACCCCAAAACCGCAATTACAGAAAATTCATAACATACATGACAGAGATATTCAGGCTGAACGAGCTAAAGCCGTTATGCTATGAAATGCTTACCAAATCAGCGGTTTTGCAGCTCTGGTCATATATATACAAGCAATTCCAGCCACAGCTTTGCGATGAGACTGCCATTAACGCCTCCACACAGGACAACCACCGCATAGAACAAGCCCTGCTGTATATTTACGAGCATTACAATGAACCAGTCACTCTCGAAGATATAGCGGGCTCTATCCTAGTCAGCAAAAGCGAATGCTGCCGCTGTTTCAAGCGCACACTCAATGTCACTCCGTTTGAATACCTTATGAAATACCGCATACTCGAATCCACTAAGCTTATGCGCCAGAAACCTTATGAGTCTATCGCCGAAATCGCAGGCTCCGTCGGTTTCAACAACACCAGCTATTATACCAAAATCTTTAAAAAATATATGGGCTGCACCCCCACAGAATACAAGCAAACCTGCTAATCACAAAAAAACAGAGCATTTTACCGCTCTGTTTTTAAATGTATTCCCTCGTCGCGGGTGTCGTTTCGTATAATTCCAAAATCAGACAATACCCAGCCATATTTTCCTGTAGACACCACAGTACCGCAATATTCGCATTTGCCAAACGCCGTTCCCTCTATCGGAGCGCCGCAGCTTGGGCATCTCATAACCTCATTCTCCGCCTCGGTAATGTCAGGCGTCTGCATTGTTATGGCGCGCACAAATGTCATCTTATAAAACATATGCCACAGCGTGTTTTTGTCACCGCCAATTACTTCTCCCGTCTCCTCTTTCACCTGATAATCTATCATCTGCGCCGCAAGGTAGACTACCATATACTCATAATCGTCATCTTGTCTGTAGCCCGTCAGATACGCCGTATTTACGGCAATCCTCTCCAAATGATTGACTATGCCGTCCGCAATTTTCATTTCAATCTGCTGCTGCGTCTGCTGATAAAGATTAGGGTGCAGCACAGAACGCACAGGCTCCAAATCCCGCTTTGCCCAAGCCTCCTGAATATCCACATACACGCGCTTTACATAGCTTAAAAAATCATTCGCCGTAAAGTTTACGTCTTTCGCTTTCATTATCTGCGAAATCTGCTCGGTCCTGTCAGGCAGCGTCTTTGCAGGCTGATTTGCATTGTTTCTTCTGCTCTGCAAGTTGCGCGCCGTGGGTATCTGATTAGCTCCCTGTCCTCTTTTTGCCGACCTTGATTTTGATACCGAATACACTATGATTATCGCTATCACCACAACAACCACGGGAAAGCTCGCGGAACCGACGCTTGCATGCGAGCCTGAATATGAATACGAATATGAGCCGCCGCCCCAATCGTCATCATAATCATAACTGTCGCCCCAGTCGTCATCGCCCCAGTCGTCGCCACCATAATCATAGTCGTTCAAATCGCCAAAGCCCGCATATGTATCAAATCCCGCAAAGCTCACAGCCAGAGCTACCGCCGCTGCAAACAGCACTCCCCTGACAAGCCTCAATACCCTCATATTCTTCCGCATTTTACTCCTCCGTTCCACTCCTGCGTTTCTCAATGCCTTTTATAATATTTTCACAGCAAAATTAATATGCCTTGTAAATATGCCTGCCAAACCAAATATTACGATGAAAAGTTTACATTCTCTGTTTTCAATAGTAGCATAAAATAATGTCGTATTCAATTGCGTTTTTTATTTGACCGACATTTACCCGACATTCACGGATAAAAATTCGCATACAAGCACTTTACTTGGAAATTTTGAGAAAAAGCTCATTTATACCGTCGTAAAAGCCAACCGTCACTATAGTGCGCTCGTCGCCCATGCCCTCAAAAACATATTTTTTATAGTAAGGCGTAGTCTCCAAAAGCGGGTTGTCTGTTTCGTATTCCTGCGGTGCGCTAAGTCCCATGTAATCGCTCCATTTGGCAACCAGCTCATCAGCATCTATGTCTTCCCACACAAGGCTTGTACGCACGTAAAATTCATATATTCTGCCGTCGTCAGCATCAATATACGCGTCAATCAGACGGTTTTCCTTATTGGCGTTCTGTCTGCTGCTGACAAGGCTAAGTTTCCAGACCGCGACATTGTTTCTCGGCTCAGGGACATCTATCGCCGAGTAAAGCGTCGCCTCATGCGTAGCTGCCGACACCTCCATTATTCCGTCTGGAAGTATGCCAAGTTCCTTTAGAGTATCTATCCCTTTGTTGCATGTATCATATATTTCAGAATTTGTTATCTCCTCGCCCGTAGGTCCCTTATGGTTTAGCACAAAGGCGTACGTGCCCATCAAATCTTGATACCCCGCCTCATTGTCCGAGGCACGTGTGAGCGCGTTCATCTCGCTCTCGGGGACAGTCTGGCTATTCAGGCATTCCGACAGTATAAAAAGTTTCTCATTGCTGCTAAGGCTGTAACGGTAGCCTGCACCCTCCAGCTCCTCCTCGGCAAGCTTTATATTGTTAAGCACGTTTTTGTCATTATAATCCGTAAACGCCTCCGGTCCCCAGACCGACAAAATCACGGCAAGCACGGCACAAACCAAGAGAAATATGTTATATACTCTCCTCTGACCGCTTTTCCTCGTCCTGCCCATACGCTTTATCTTCCTCCATTCTCATAAGCTCCAGCGCAAAGCTCATGCTTGTACCTTTACCCGGCTCACTCTCTATATCGAGCGACGCGCCGTGCAAGGCAAGTATCTCAGCACAAAGCGCAAGCCCTAGCCCCGCACCGTTCCTGCTCCTCGAGCGCGACTTGTCCACCATATAAAACGCCTGCGTAATCTTTGCCTGCTCCTCCTGCGGTATCCCCACGCCGTAATCTCTGACCGTAAAATAATAATACCCCTCACTGCTTTGGCCCGTCACCTCGATGCGCCCGCCTGCCTCCGACGCTTTGCAGGCATTGTCAAGCAGATTGACAAGCACTGTCTTTATCAAATCCGCCTCCGCCCACACTACACCGTCGTCATATTCGTATTCAAACTCATAATCCGTCCTTTCAGAAAAGGTATCGCGCAGATACTCAAAAACACCCTCCACAGCCACATACTGAAATTTTGCCTCGCCCCGCCTCGTTACTATGATATCAAGCAGCCTAAGTGACATTGCCTCAAGCCTTTTACCCTCAGTATAAATATAGTTTGCCGAGATAAAGCTCTTTTCCTCATCAAGCTTTCGCGAGCGCAGCATATCCGCGTATCCTATGATTGACGTAAGCGGCGTTTTCAACTCATGCGCAAACGCCCCGACAAAGTCCTCACGCGCCTGTATTTCCTCCTCAAGCATCGTGATATTATCCTCAAGCGCCGCCGCCATGCGGTTAAAGTCCGTGGTAAGCTGCCCCAGCTCATCATGGCTCACGCGCTTTGCTCGGTAAGAATAGTCGCCCTTTTCCATACGGCGCGCGGCTTTTGTCAAAATCTTTATCGGTTTAGTAAGCCATGACGAAATGATAAGCATGACAACCACGCCCACCACAAGCATAAGCACTGTCATACGACGATAAACGCTAAAGCCCATAGTCCTCTCATAGAAGACCTCCGACACATCCTTTAGCGTTTCCAGATAAAGTACCCTGTCAAGCGCGTTGACGGCGCTGCCCGTATGTATGTAATACCGCCCGCCGCTGTTTATTATCCTATATGCCTTGACTTTCTCGCCCGTCTGCATGAGCAGCGCCTCGTCTGCGTCAAAGCCGTCGCTTGCGTACAATATATTTTTCTGCTCGTCAGAAAGGCGCAGGAGCCTGCCGACTTCCCGACTGCCCTCGAGGTTTGACGCGACCTGCTCCACAGTATGGTCCTGGAGAATGTCATACTTTACAGGCACATTTAGCACAGCCGTCTCAAACGCAAACCGCAGTATGCTGTTTTCATCAATCGCCTGACTTGTCTCGCGCTCTAGCGACGTATTAAACACATAGTTGACAAAATAAAACCCGCTGAACCCGAGCGCCAAAGCCATGACAATCATCGTTGACAGCAAAAGCTTTAAAGAAAATTTCATTCCTCCACCTCTAAACGATAGCCCACCTTATATACCGCCACCAGATTATGCTCCCAGCCAAGCTTTTTGCGCAGCCTCTGTACATGAATGTCGAGCGTGCGACTGTCGCCGAAATACTCCTCCTCCCAGACCTTTTCATAAAGTTTTTCCCTGAAAAGAGCGACGTTTTTGTTCTCGACAAACAACTTAAGCAGACCAAACTCCTTGTTTGTAAGGTCCACCAGCCTGCCCGCTTTCATCACGCGCCTTGCCTCCATATCCACCACGACATCGCCCACACGCACCTGCCGCGCCGCCTTGTTGTAACGCCTAAGCACAGCCTCCACGCGCGCCACAAGCTCCACCACGTCAAAGGGCTTGACAAGATAATCGTCAGCGCCGAGCTTTAACCCCTTTACCCTGTCCTTTACCTCGTGCTTTGCCGTGATGAAAATGACAGGTATGCCGAGCGGCCTGATATATTCCATTATGTCGTAGCCGTCAGCCCCCGGCAGCATTATGTCAAGCAGAATAAGGTCGTAGCCGTCCTTGTTTTTGTCAATGAGGTCTATCGCCTCTATTCCGTCCTGTACGGCGGTGCAATCATAGCCCGCCGCGGACAAATTTATGTCTATCAAATCACAGATTGGTTTCTCATCATCTACAATAAGTATCTTAATCATCTTCCTCCACCCTCCAGCCCCAATAGGCCCTTGCTTTTTCGATAATCGCACTAAGCGTATCGTCCGCGCCGCACTTTATATGCGCCTTTACCTCCGTATCCGTGGCAAAGCCGCCTGTCCTCTGATAGTAGATAGAATATTCGCTCTTTGTCAAAAGCTCATTATTCTCGCCCGCATAGCTGTAATCTGCAAGCACGATAATGTCTTTCATGCCGTCGCCGTCAATGTCACGGCAGTTTATCCCTTTCAGCGCATAGAGATTGTCGT
The DNA here is from genome assembly GCA_947623805.1 of uncultured Lachnospiraceae bacterium. Lineage (GTDB taxonomy): Bacteria > Bacillota > Clostridia > Lachnospirales > Lachnospiraceae > COE1. The sequence continues at coordinate 11,841 of CANQHZ010000104.1, forward strand.
ACTCGCCCATCGGCTGAAAGCTCCAGACTATGTACCCCTGCTCGTTTACCAGATAAATCATAAAGTATGTAAAATCCGCCATTTTGTATGTCCCAGGCACCACGTCAAGCCTGCCGAGCTTTTCAAACTGACGCGCATAATGCTGGTCCTGCGCTATCACAAAGCCGTTTTTTACAAGCTCTTTTTCCGTCGTCGCCGTGTAAAGAAATTCCGCCGAATACCCATCGCGCACAAACGCCGTAATATTGTCTATCCCCTTGTTCATGCTGAAACGGTTTATCTTCTCTGATATGCGATAATCCCTGTAAAATCCGCCATCTGTCTGAAAAAGCACATCGCCCGTTTTATAAGTCTTGCCCGCATACGCGCCGCTGTCATTTACACACAGGACAATAAGCGTTATATCCATTAAGCCGTCGCCGTTCAAATCCTGAAAGGACACAGCGGATATCCCCTCTATCGGCTGCTCCATCTGCCCAAGTATCCTGCTGTTTGCCTCGAGCTGGTCCGTCCGCCAAACCACACCGCCATTTTCATCCACCAGAAAAAGCGCAAGGCGACTGTATTCCCTTTCCAAAGCAGGCACAAGCGACACCTCGCCAAAGTCCTTTGTATCGATTGGAAAACACTGCTCCTCTATTACGTCAAAGCCCTGCTCATCTATCTGAGAAAGCGTTTCTATCGCGTTTAGGCGGCTTTGGTACTCGCGGTACTGCTCAAGCACCCGGCTGTCCCTCGTCCGACTGTCCGATACCTGTTCCACTTCCGCCGCCTCACATTTCGAGCCAAGCAGCAGGACAGCGGCAAGCAATAATACTTTTTCTTTCGTTCCTTTAAAAAACATGCTTTTCCTCCAACTACATCACTGTCTGCATTTTAAACCGTAAAACTATCATTCCGTCAATTTATCCAACACCTCAAAA
>CANQHZ010000105.1 GCA_947623805.1 uncultured Lachnospiraceae bacterium
TATTTTCCGCCTCTTTTCTTTTTATATTTTAGGCTTTGCTGCCGTTTACTGTAAATATAATAATACAAAAAAGGCGACACATAATGTATCACCTTTTCTTACGAAATTCTTACAGTTTTGTAAGAACTTTTGTCACTTAAATTTCTTCCCTCACAAGATGAAATCAACGATTTTTGTCTTTTAATTGACACGTAATTTATTATGTATTATTATATTGAATATAAGGGGGAAACCTATACATGAAAAGCTATTCTTCAAGAGAAGTCATAGAAATGCTAAAGGCTGACGGTTGGTATGAGGTTGCATGCGTTGGAGACCATCACCAATTCAAACATCCTTCAAAAAAAGGGAAAGTCACTCTCACACACCCGAGAAAGGACATTCCCGCAGGAACACTTAAAAATATTTCAAGGCAATCAGGAGTTATATTCCCATAAGCCCTGCGTGTCTTAGAACAATATATTTCAGGAGGGATTTTAATGTTAAAAGACAGATATTCATATGTTGCAGTTCTTTCTTATGATACAGACGGCATAAGCATTGAGTTTCCTGACCTTCCTGGCTGCTGCCCATGTGCAGATGCCAGCGACACTGATATGGCGCTCAAAAATGCGAAAGAAGCCATGGGACTTCATATCTGGGGAATGGAACAGGACAACGAAGACCTGCCTGCTCCTACGCCAATCACAGACATCTCCCTTGAGCCTAACCAAATACCTGTACTCATTGATGTATTCATGCCTCCAGTCAGAGAACGCATTACAAGCAAATTTGTAAAAAAGACTCTTTCACTTCCTGCATGGCTTGCCGCAAAGGCTGATGAAGACGGCGTGAACTGCTCTAAAATATTTCAAAACGCGCTCATAGATTACCTGCACGCAGGGCAACGCTAAGTTTCTGATATCCATTTACAGCACTACACATAAAAGCCTCAAAAAAACCCTGAACCGCACCAATCATTATTTGGGGGAAAAATGGAAAATGACTGCATTTGAAAAAACGTTTGACAGCGCAGCTTTAGATTACGATAAAAGCCGTCCCGCATATATAAAGGAAATCTATGAGGATATATTGCGCTATAAACCAATCAATTCTTACAGCAATGTACTTGAAATTGGGGTAGGGACAGGAAAGGCATCACAACCCATATTAAATACACAATGTCATTTTATTGGAATTGAACCTGGAGAACAGCTTGCCGATTTAGCACGGAATCGATATAAAGCTTACGAAAATTTTTCTTTATTTAATCAGACCTTTCAGGATTTTGACAGCGCTGATAAGTCATTTGACCTCATTTATGCAGCAACAGCATTTCACTGGCTTCCAGAAGCTTATGGGTATAATCAGGTTTTTAATCTGTTAAAGCCCGACGGTGCATTTGCCCGCTTTGCATATCATGCGGGACACGATCAGGGGCGCATGGCATTGGCTGATGAAATACAGAAGCTTTATCAAAAATATATGCGCTCAGAGAACCTGCCAGCTGAGTTTAGCAATTCAGATGCGCAAAAACTGGCTGAAAAAGCGCTTGCATACGGTTTCGTCGATGTCAAACACATGTTATATCATACGACAAAGGATTTTACGGCAGATGAATATATTACATTATTGCGGACATACCCCGATCATATGAAAATCGAAGCAGCAGACAGAAAAAAGCTTTTTGAAGGCATTCATTCCACAATAAATAATTACGGCGGCATTATGACCGTATATTATACAATGGATCTGGAATTAGCAAGAAAACCCTAAACTGTCTTTTTTACTTCACTCATTTATCACAAGCTCATTCTCATTAAACACCAGCCTGAACTTTGTTCCTTTACCGTCAGAGCTTACGCTAAGCCCCACACCAAGCTTATCACACAGCCGTTTGCAAAGGTACAGCCCCAAGCCTGTGGCGTTTTCGCCGTTACGCCCGTTTGTCCCTGTAAAGCCCTTGTCAAATACGCGGGGCAGCTCATCATCTGATATGCCTATGCCATTATCCGATATTGCCAAAAACGCGCTGCCATTTTCCATTCCTATCGTGATTTTTATGACAGGCATGTCACTTTTATATTTGACTGCGTTTTGAATAAGCTGGCTTATTATAAAGGCTATCCACTTCCCATCTGTGTACGCTGTTACTTCTGAGTTTTCCACCTCAACCCTGACATTGTTCTGTATCAAAATCTGCCTGTTCTGCGCCACAGCCTGATGCGCGATATCCTCAAGACACGTCTCACGTATGATATAGTCCTTATGTGTGTAATCACTCCTTGCGAAAAAAAGCGCCTGCTCAATATACTGGTCTGCGCGTTCAAGCTCCGCCAAAAGTGTCCGCGGAACTGTTTCCTTGTTGTTCTCGCAAATCAGGCGCATTGCCGTGACAGGCGTCTTCGCCTCGTGAACCCACTGCTCGATATATTCCTTATAATCCTGTTTTTCCTGCTTTATTTCCGAAATTTTTTCAAGCATGGACTTGTCCGCCGACTTCAATAGCCAGTAAAATACCTCATCGTCCATGCGCGCTGGCTTTTCGATTATTTCGGAGACAAGATATTTTTCCTGTAATCTGTCCGCAAGTCCGATTATCCCCATAAGATACCTGCGCCTTGCCCAAAACGACACCGCAAAATACAAAACAGCCGCCAATATCCACATTCCGATTACCAAAAGCACAGTGTCCAGACTGTTGCCCGCCGACAGCAGAAAAAGCGCCATAAAAACCATACCCGCCAGATTTAACACGATAACGGCAAGCCTGTCCTTTAGATAACGTCTAATATTTATATATTCTCCCATACCTTAATCCTTCTTTGCCAAATAATATAACACATTATTTGCAATACAGAAACACCATATAAAAAGTCTTAAATTTCTGTCCTGCTTCTTCCTTATCAAAAAAGGGATAGAGTCGATGGCTGCTGTACTCTTTTCATGCCAACTGTTGCAAAAGCCGCATTGCTATGGCTAAAATAAGTCTAAGACAATACGGCTTTTTATTTATAAAACAGGATTTTGGTAGACGATTTCTACCATTTCCGATGGCGTAACAATAAAATCCCGTTTCGGAAAATGGCGAATATTTCCAGTAATCAGGTAGGCCTCATCATTCCTTTTTTCCATCACAATTTCATAAAAAACAAGGTCGTCCATATCAACAAGTATTTCCCCTGTAGGACTCGGATTGACCGCCAAACCAAACTGTCGTATCATCAGCAGGATTTTTTGAATTCGTTCTTCGCTGAAGGAAAATTTCTTCCTATGAAGGACTTCATTATACTCATTTAAAATCTCCTGATTATAAAGCGGAACGATGTCACCTGAATATATAGCGTCAACCACTTTAGCAGTAGCGGTATCAGTTCGTTTTGTTAATAAGGAAGATATCAATACATTCGTATCAAATACCGCATAATACCTCATTTTCCTGCTTTCCTCTCTGCCCTTGCCGCACTGATTTCCGCATTAATCTCATCCAGTGTCATTTCCGGAAGATTTGCCGCTTCTGCCCGCATACCGTCAATCACGCCTTTTGCTTCTTCCCTGGTCATTCTTGTTTCGGGAAGTACCGCTGGAAACGGCAGCCCCCTAACCATACGGGTGCGCTCCATAAACATACGAAACGCCGTGTTCAAATCCATACCCAGCGCTTCATAAATAGCAATACAATCTTCTCTCAGGGCTTTATCTGACCGAAATTGATTTAAAACCTGTTCTGCCATATTAGCTCCTCCTTTAGCAACTACTTTTTAATTACAATTTTAATTGTTTTGTATTTTTAGTATATCCAATTGAAATCAAATAGTCAATGTGATTTGAACATATCATATCAAATTACATGGAATATAACAGTTTTTTGCGTCGATTGGGATTACTTTTTCGCAATCTGTGTATGCTGTTACATCTGAGTTTTCCACCTCAACCTTGACATTATTTTGTGCCAAAAGCTGCCTGTTCTGCGCCACAGCCTGATGTACGATATCCTCAATGCACATCTCAAGCATGAAATAGTCCTTATGCGTGTAATCACTCCTTGCGAAAAAAGCGCTGGCTTTTCAATTATTTCGGAGTATTCGCCAGATTTAACACGATAACGGCAAGCCTGTCCTTTAGATAACGTCTAATATTTATATATTCTCCCATACCTTAAAATTTCTACATAATCGCTTACCCGCATGAAAATAACCTATACAAGATACCCCTGCCTATGCCTCGTTTTTATATATTCCTCCGCCCCTATGCGCGCAAGTTTCTCCCTTAACCTTGTGACATTTACGCTCAGCGTATTGTCGTCAATGTAAATCCTATTGTCCCACAAATATTCCGTTATGTCCGCCCGCGCACAGATTTTCCCCGCGTTTTTCATCAGATAATATAAAATTTTCTGCTCGTTTTTCGTAAGCTCCACACTGACGCCTCCGCGCTCTGCACAGCCGTTTTCAAGTCGCAATATCACACAGTTATGCTCTATCACAGTGCTTTCCTGCCCGCCGTATGCCCGTTTTAAAAGCGACGCTATTTTTGCCAGAAGTATCGCGGTATTATATGGCTTTGTTATAAACGCGTCGCCGCCCGTCATAATGCTGTTGAGCTCGTCCATATCCGTATTGCGACTCGTGACAAAAATAATCGGAAAGTCAAAACTGCGCCTAAGCTTTGCGCATACCTTAAAGCCGTCTTCATAAGGCAGATTAATGTCAAGCAGCACAAGCCGCGGGGCAAACGCCGCCGTCTCCTCATATGTTCTGCGGAAATCAGAAATGACACCAACATCATATTTATTTGCTGACAAGAGTGTCATAAGCTCGCCGCATATCGTCTTATCGTCTTCTATAAGCATTATCCTATCCGCCATTTGCAGCCCTCCTGCTATGTAAATTTTCCTATGTTGTACATACTTTGACCTACCTTAGTATAAATATGATTACTGCAAAAAGTAAGGCAGAAGCTGTCAGACTGCTTCTACCTTACATTTGTGTACTTTCGTATCCTTGTCATAGCTTATGCCAACCAGCAGAATCCTCCCCGTGTACTTCGACGCTTCTCCCAGCTTTCCCTCAAAACGGAGAGCATAATTCTTATTCTTTATTTGTTTAATCGCTTCATCCGGGGTAGAATTTACTTTCAGTTCCAGTATAATACAATCACTGTTTCTGCGCTCAGGATAAAATATAAAATCGACAAAACCCTTACCTGCCTTATCCTCCCTCTCAACGCGGTATTTGTTGCGCGCCGACAAATAACACAGGTTTACCACAGCCGAAAGCTCCGTTTCACTGTTGTATGACAAGACAGGCGCCTCCGTATTGTGCGCAAATTCCAGTATTTCCTCCATTGTGCGCGTATCCTGGGAAATAGTAGCCTTCAGCATTTGCTCCGATTTTTTTGCAAGTCTGTACACATATCCCAAAGAGTCTTTCGACAGCAGCATTTCATTAAACTTATCCATAAGCTCCTTGTTGGGAATAAGCACCTCGCCATCCTCATATGTCAGAAGTCCGTACACCAGCATCGCCGAATATATCTGATTCCGCGACTCCACCTCCATTGAGCCTGCGGCGTACTGCCCTATGTCAGCGGCAACGCGCTCACCCGATACCATAAGGGCTAAATCATCTCTTACGTCATCTATATTGTTGCGGATATAGTAAAATATTTCATCATATGGACCTGAGCTTGTCCAGTAGTTGCGCAGCTGGTTATCTGTCAGCGCCAAAACAACGGAACGCGGATTATAAAGCCGCTCACCCTTAGCCGTGTAATATCCGTCATACCAAATGCGCAGGTCTTCCCTGCTGAATTTCTGCGCCGTTGTTTCTTTTTGGTAAATGCTGTACAGCGCATCAACCTCTGTGTCCAAAAAGCCAAAGTATTCACTGAATTTTTCAGAAATAACCATGTCATATTCCACGAACATATTCAGCTCAGAGCCACTGGAATACTTAGCGATAGGAAGCACGCCTGTCATATACGCAAGCTCCACATAAGTCTGATCCTTCAATAAGCTTTTTAAAAACAGAAGATATTCCTTCCTCTCCTCATCAGAAACATATGTCATATGAAAAACAGCGTCCCATTCGTCCATCACGAAAATAAATTTATTTTTTTTCTTTTCGTTTACTTCCTGCAAAATATCCCATATTGACTTGCCGCTGTCCAAACTAAGATCTGAAAATTGATTTAATATATCATCTTTTAATCCGCCAATAATGCGTGAAATGTATTTTTGATACGAACTGCAGCTTTCAGGAGTACGGCTGAAATCTATATAAATTACATCATATTTATTCAAATAGTTTTTATAGTCTTTTACCCGTGATATATCTAAACCGTCAAACAGGCTCGCTTTATTTGTCTTTTCAAAAAAAGCACCCACCATGTTTGCCATCACTGTCTTGCCAAAACGCCGCGGTCTTGTAATGCAGAAGTACCTGTTTTTTCTTCCAAGCGCAGGCAGCAGCTCGCTAATCAGCATGGATTTATCGACAAAATATTTATCTCTGAGTACCTCCGTATATGCCGCATACGCAATACCACTGTTCAGGAACATTCCCACTATCTTCACGCTTCCTTCTAAATATATTTTGCTGCCTCCTCTGGGAGCTTTGTTTTAATTAAAATTGAAATTATTTTGTGTTTTTAGTATATCCAACACCAATCAAATAGTCAATGCGATTGAACATATCATATCAGATTACAAGGGATATAACAATTTTTTGCGTCGATTGGGATTACTTTTTCGCATATACAGATTATCCCCCCCACTGCCGCGCGTAAGCCCCGCCTTGTCAAGCAGCTCATATTTTTTTATTTCACGCCTGTCAGGATTGGCGGATTTTTTTATTTCAAGAGGGTGGATTATACCGTTTTCTTCGAAAATTCAAACTTTTAAGCCGAACATTTGCACCCCTACTTTTTCATTACAAGAAACAGGTTCCATATATGATAATTTTCATCATGCCCAATACATTACAGTATAATTTTAACATTACCTTCCATTTAAAAATGTGAACTATCTTTTATTTTGTCTTCGACAATATTATTCTTCAGCATTTTTATCATTTCCTGATTCTTCCTAAGAATCTCAAGCTGACGATATGCCTTTTCTCTCAATATCTTCAATCGCTCAAGTTGAGGCACTTCCTGCCTTATCAAATCAGCATTTGTATCTTCCAAATTGATAAGCACTACTAATTCTTCTGCTGATGCAAAATCTCTGATATTAGGTGTTTTACCACTTATTCCTTTTTCGTTTCTCCATTGAGCCGCCGTTTTTCCAAATAAAGCCATATTCAAAATGTCCGCTTCTGAAGCATATGTATATGCCATCTCCTGCGGAGACAATGTTGGGGTTATCAGAAATTCCTTTACCGCATCTGTATGAATACGATAATTTATTTTTGATAACTCTCTCTTTACATCCCATCCAATCGTTAATCGATTCGCTTCGTCTTTCTTTAATCGCTGATAATCCTTGATAATATACAGCTTAAATTCTGGAGAGATCCACGAAGCAAACTCAAAAGCAATATCTGTATGAGCATAAGTACCGCCGTATCGTCCTGATTTTGATACAATACCGATTGCGTCCGTCGCTTTTATCCATTGCTGCGGCGTTAATGTAAACGCATTATCCCCCGACTCTGCCTTAAACCTATCGAATTCGATAGGTTTAAAATTGGGATTATGAATTTGCTCCCACAAACCTAAAAATGAAATCGTGGAATAATTACGCATCCAGTTGGCCACCACGATAAACGCATTGTCCGAATTTTTATATTTCGCAATATCCGTGAGAGAAATATAAGCGTCCTCATTAACAATATCGCCCATCACTCTGATTTCTGTTCCGTTGGCATCTATTTTCATATTTTTCATAAAAGGTTAATCTTCTCCTCTGGCAAAAAAATCTTTTTAAACATTAAACTTTATATCAAATTATAAGCATTTTTAGGATAAAATAAAGTGTGCTTTATTTTATCCTAAAATTTGTTTTTTGTCAATTATAGTTTTTGCGCTAAAATTCAATAATGCAGGTAATATGACAAGCTTTCAGGCTGCCAGCATAAGCCATATTTTTACCTCAAACCATTCGTTTTCTTTAGATAAGCACAGCATCTTGCCTTTCATTCTTTTAATCAAATATTCCGTTATATACAATCCCATACCCGAACCTTCCTTTTCTTGTGCGTTCTGTCCCCTGAAATATTTTTGAGTCAGGAAAATTTCCTCTTCCTTTTTTACTCCACTCCCAAAATCTTTGATGCAAACACATAAGTAATCATCTTCAAAATATGAACTGACTTTAATTTCCGTATCAGCGTATTTATAGCTGTTAGAAATAATGTTGTCCATAATTTGGAAAATGCGTACTTTATCCGCAATTACCAAACACTCAGGTATTGCCAATTCTCCCGTTTTCTTTTTAAAATCAGCTTGCCTTAATGCCTTTTCTATTATTATGCTTTCCGCTGTTTCCAAGTTTACTGCCAAACTGTCCAAGTCTGTCAGCATACTTGTATGAAGGTTTAAAATCATTCCGTTAATCTGGTTTGTTTTGTCAACTATGATTTGAAAATCCTGCCTCAATTCATCAGAATCAGCCGTCAGAAGTCTATATTCGGCAATTGCCTGAATCGAAGCGGTGGGATTTTTGATGTCGTGGCTAATTGAAGCTATAGCTTCACGCCTTGATTTGTCTGCCGCCTGCTCCATTTTTTTAGCATAAAGTAACTCCTCACGCATAATGCCAAAGCTCTCCGAAAAAGCCCCAAAGCTGCCGCTGTCATCTCTCCCAAAAGAAATATCATAATTTCCCCTTGCAATCTGCATCGCAAGCATATTCATTTTACGTATAGGAATGAATATATTCCTTTGTATATAAATAATCACTAAAATATCCTTTGCAAATAGCAAAAAGACAAATAACAGCGCCCAGTTTACAATCTCATTTTTTAACTTGACATCCTCATTATTTATAAATATTATTTTTCCCTGAGTTTTTCCATTCTTTAGGATATCCACGCTGTAATCCTTATGAATATAATTATAGCTGTAATCCGTCCGCAAACTTTCTTCGGAAGCACCTATCGTTCTGCCATCCGCATCCAATACAATGTAATCAATGTCATATACTGGCATTGTACTTATTGCGTATTCTACATCAGGCCAATAGCGTTTGACAGTATATACAATGTCATTGGCTTCCGCATTTTTGACTTTACTTTGCGGCTCAGTACACAGGATAAACGCCAGCAATACACATATGGCTATATATAAAACCGCGTTGACTATAATTAAATGTTTCACTCATTTCTCCTTTAGCAAAAACATATAGCCTTTTCCATACTCTGTAATAATGTAATCAGGATGAGAAGGATCGTTTTCTATTTTTTCGCGGATTTTACGTATATGAACATTCAAGGTTCCTTCTCCCACATAGTTTTCCTGCCACACTTCTTTAAAAAGCTCCTCTTTTGTCACTAACCGATTTCTGTTTTTTATCAGATATAGCAAAAGTTTCTTTTCCATTCTTTTTAAAGGCACCTGTTCTTTATTTTTCAGCACCGTTTCATCTGTAATATTAACCTGAAAATCACCAAAAGAAATATTTTCCAAATCATCTCCGACAGTAATCCGCCTTAACATAGCTTTTACCTTAGCCAGCAAAATCTGAAGCGAATAAGGTTTACATATAAAATCGTCACCTCCAACGCTCAATCCTAACAAAATGTTTTCTTCTTCTGTCATACAACTTATGAAAATAATCGGCATATGCTCATTTTCCCTTATCTGTCTGCATAAATTATAGCCGCACCCATCTCCGAGATTGATATCAAGCAAGAGCATACGCGCTGTATTTTCATTTATAAATTCATAATATTCTTTTATGCCAAATACTGCAGCCGTCTTAACACCCGAAAGATTAAAATACTTGCACGTATTTTCCGCCAACGGCACTTCATCTTCAATAATCAGGCAATCATATACCAAATATATCAAATCCTCTCTTGTTTTCTGCTAAAAACAGCAGACGCCAAACCTCCGACTGCTTCCATTCCGATAAAAAGCACAGCAATCCATTTTACAGGAAAAGAAAAGCTGATTTTATAAACACCCATTCCGCGGAACAGACCGCATATTACAGCATCAGCAAAAAAGAGCAGAAAGCCTCCGCCCAATATACCGCCAGCCGCGATATAAAACATAAATGCTGCTACAACCTGAAAAGTAATCTGACTGTTGGAATACCCCAACGCTTTCATTATCGCAAAATCTCTCTTTTGTGTCAATAAAATGGAATTTGTCACAAAAAAACCCATAATCACAATAATAACAAAAGCAGCAGAAATAATAAAAATAACAACCCCTTTTACACTATCTGCAATCGGCGAAAGCTGAGAATAAAAAATCGGTTCAAATTCACCTGCATATGATATACGATCTCTAAAATGTTTTTTCAGTTCAAGACAGTATTGCCCGGCATTGGCATCTTCCCCCAAATATACATGTATCTCCTGCCATTTCACCAATGCGTCTATCCGCCTTAATCCTTCCATCGTAAGGAAGGTATCCATGCCGCCTGTATAAGTTCCCTGTGTTAAACCGACTATAATATAATCTGCCTTCACTGGTTCTTTTTGAAAAATCTGCGACACATTTACAGTATCGCCAATCTTCTTGTCCAACATCTTCGACAAATTGCCTGATATAGCTATTTCATTTTCATGCTTAGGATATCGTCCGCTGTATAAAGATGGCGTTTTCAATGACGCGTAATCACTATATACCCCTAAGGAAGCATATATTTCTTCTTCACATAAAAGCTTTGAGCTTCCCGGCTCTATCGCCATCATTACATTTACAGCCGTAGTATCATTTTTTATTTCTTCTGCTATTTTTTCAAGCTCCGCCGGATTACTTGCCTGAACATTGACGGAATAAACTTCCGCACCTGTAATTTTTAGCAATCCTTCATTGTCTGATGCCAGTTTTATATATAAAATAGCCGCAATGCCTGCCGCCACCATAACAGCAGCCATCACAACACTGATTAAAACAGACTTTCCTTTTCTATAATCTATCATCTTCATCACGATAGATAAATTGACAGGAAAAGGCATTTTTTCTATAGATATCCTGCTTTTTCTGCAGACAGATATCTTACCCCTTTCCTGAAACGCCTCAATAGGACTGAAACTTATAATCCTTCTTGCAAAGAACAAAGAAACTGCTCCAATCATCAGCAGAGTAAATATGCCATTGCTTATTATAGAAAATCCTATTGGCGCATTTTCCCACTCAAAGCCAATGTCATTTGCTATAACCCCCATAATAAATGGCAAAAACAAACGGGCAGACACAGCGCCTGCAATATTGCCTAATATTCCCAGCAAAATGAACTGCAATATATAAGATACAACGATTTCACCATTGCCATATCCAACTGCCCTAAGCACTCCAAGCTCTGTCATATCTCTATCCAATACATCCTGCATATGAAAGCCGATTACCGTAAAACAGGCAAAGCCGCTTATCAATGCGGCAACATTGATAATAACAGCATAAATATTAATATTATTACTTCGACCGATTTTCACGTATTCCATATCCGATACTGCGTAAAATCTTATCTCATCGATCCGAGATGCTGCAAACTGTGAAAACCTGTCTGATATATCGCCCACCTTTCCTGACGAACTCATCAGGACAATAGAAGCTTTTGCCTCCCGACCTGCTTTTGCCTGTAAACATTCAAACTGCTTTTGAGGCAAGTCAAAAATAATGCTTGAACGGCTTCCGAACAGCACATCCTCCGTAAATCCGGCAATAGTAAATATTTCCCGCCTTCCCCCATATGATATATATAAATCATCTCCCATCTGAAAACCGAAAAAAGTTTTACAGACATAAGGTACATATATGGCGTTTTGGGGCACTTCATCTAAAGCGGCAATAATTTTAGTCACAGAAAGCTTTTCTTTCCTATTAATATTACGAAAAGTCCAGCTTCCGTTAATTACTTCACCGTTCTCAGCCTGAATATCCGCGTTTTTCAGCAACACAGCATCCGTTATTTCCAATTCTGAAATGTCATTATTTTCTTTTTGGAAATCATTTATATCGCTCTGGTATTTTTGACAAAAATCATATGGTAAAACGGCAGCAAAATCCGCACTGTTTGTTTCCGCAGCCCTTTTTTGATGCAGGCAATCCATGCCTTTCTTCATCTGACTTCCCATATTTACAAGCATCATTGCAACCGTACACAGTAAAAAAAATGACACGGATGTCTTTATACTCTTTCTTATATTTAGCTTTACCAATAACCTTACCAGCCCATTTCTTCCAAAAAACAAATCACTTTGTCCCTTCTTCCCTCAGTTTCGTCCTTATAATCCTCTAAAATACATTCACCGCTTATCCGTCCGTCCTTAAGGTAAAGGATTCTGTTGCCTCTTAAGGCAGATGTCAAATCATGCGTGACCATGATGATTGTCTGCCCGGCACGGTTAAAACTTGTCAGAATATCAAGGACAGCCTTTCCGGATACCGAATCCAATGCTCCTGT
>CANQHZ010000106.1 GCA_947623805.1 uncultured Lachnospiraceae bacterium
ATATATAAAATCAGCGACGTTTCGCATCGCGCACCAAGTCGCGATTTTATATATTTTGACTAAATTCGGACGGCTGCGAAAACATATATCATCAAATACAAATATACATAAAGCTATACCCGACAACATAGAATTTGGGTGAAATATGCAAAATAAGCGGTGCCTTGCGGAGCACTGCACCGCGTTTTTGTATATTTCACACAAATTCGGACAACTGCGAAAACCTCTTTCTCAATCCCCTGCTTAATTATACCCCTTTTCCTCTAAATAAGGAAGAATATTCTCAAACAACTGCCTAACAACCGGCGCCGCAATCTGCCCCCCATAATACACCCCCTGCGGCGTATCAATAATCGCCAACGCCATCACCTTAGGCTCATCAGCCGGCGCAAACCCCAAAAACGAAGCAATATACCTCCCCGACCCCCTAGGCAGCGTCTGACTAGTAGCCGTCTTCCCCCCAACTCTAAAGCCCTCAACATACCCATTCTTCCCTCCCCCATTCTCCACAACCTGCTCAAGAATATACCTCAACTTTTCAGAAGTCTCCTCAGATACTACCCCCTCCGACACAGGATACTCAAACCGCTCCACCACACTCTCGTCCTCACTCACAGCCTTCACCCCAAAATGCGGCGTAATCATCTTCCCCCCGTTTATCAACGCCGCCACAGTCGTCATCAGCCTTATCGGTGTAATCTGAAACGACTGCCCAAACGACATAGTAGCAAGCTCTACATTTCCAATGTTTTCAGGCTTATGCACAATCGTCCCCGCCTCGCCCGACAAATCAATCCCAGTCTTCTGCCTAAGCCCGAAATCCGTAAAATACTTGTAATACTTCTCCGGTCCCAGCCTAAGCCCCACAGTAATAAACACAGGATTGCAGGAGTTCATCGTTGCCTGGACAAAGCTCTCCGCGCCATGACCTGCGCGCTTATGGCAGTGTATAGTCCTGTCATCAACCAATATAGAGCCCGAGCATGAAAATTGGTCCTCAAGAGTAACTACCCCTTCTTCAAGCCCCGCCGACGCCGTTATAATCTTAAACGTAGACCCCGGCTCGTAAGTGTCGTTTATACAGCCGTTCCTCCACATCTGATTGAGCAAATCCTGCGTGTTTGCCGACGTCGCCGCCTGCGCACTGAACTCATCTATAAACGTATACGGCTCATTCAGATTAAATTCAGGTACATCCACCATGGCAAGTATCTCGCCATTGTTTACATTCATCACTATTATGGAAACCCCCGCCGCCTGCTTAGTCTTGTATGCCTGCTTTGCAAGCTGCGTAGCGTATTTCTGTATATTTATGTCAAGGCTCACATACAAGTCGCTGCCCGCCTGCGGCTCTTTCCTGCGCTCGCCCATTCCCTCAAGCTCCACGCCTCTTGCGTCCGTCAGCGTCAGTATCTGTCCCATTCTGCCTGTAAGATACTTTTCATATGATACCTCAAGCCCTATTATACCCTGATTGTCAGCGCCCGTAAAGCCAAGCACCTTTGAGGCAAGCTCGTCATATGGGTAATACCTTTTATAATCCTCATCAACCTTTACGCCCGCCAAATCAAGATTTCTTATCCTGTCGCCCGTCGCCTTGTCAACATTGCTTTTTATGCGCTCGCGCGCTGAATATTTTTCGACGCGCTTTCTCACGTACTCCTCCGTCAAATCAAGCTCCTTTGAAAGCACATCTATCACTTTTTCAGGTTCCTTTATCTGGTTATGTATCACTGATATGGTGCAGACTGTCTTGTTGTCCGCAAGCACTGTACCCGTTGAATCAATTATCCTGCCGCGCGCCGCTTTGATGTCGCGTTCCCTCTCGTGGAGCATCTGCGCAAGCTCCGTATAATGCTCAGAGCACATTATCATAAGATAACCTAACCGCGCTCCAAGGACTATGAGCGCCGTTATTGACAGCACGCATACTATAAAGGTCTTTCTTTTCTGTATAGTCATATTACGCCTTCCGGCACTGTTTTTAACTGACATCGCATTACCTCAAAAAAGCTGTTATTATAATCTATTATGCTTTTTTAAGGTATATGCCGAATTATCTTCGTGACAGATTGGCTGACAAAGTTTATCTGCTATTCTCAGTTATTGACGGCAGGACTGTTTGATGTGTCCGAATTGTCTGCATTGTCGGGATTGCCTGTATTATCCGTATCGTCGCCTGTTCCGTTTTCAAAGCTGCTCTGCACCTGCGCGGGTTCACCAGTTTCAGTGTCTATAAGCTCGCCCGTGTTCGGGTCTACAGTGTAGCGCGGCGTGGCGTTTGCATTTTCGCCATCTTCATTGTTTCCGTCTTCGCCACCCTCATTGCCGTCGTTTTCTCCATCTTCACTGCTGCCGTTTTCGCCATCTTCGCCGTTTTCGTCGCCGCCGTTTTCGCCTGCCTCACCGTTATCGTTTTCAGCATTTTCGGTGCTTTCTTCACCGGCATTTATCATATTTTGCAAAAGGTTGTCCATCTCCTCCTGCTCGGCGATAGTCATTTCCTCCGTCGTCGCTATGTGCATATACGGCAGAACCTCTGTCAAAACGCTCTTGACTATCCCTGTCGCATATGTGGCATGAGGCTGGTCTGCTACGTTCGGACGGTCTATTACGCAATAAATCACTATCTGCGGGTCGTCAGCGGGCGCAAAGCCTATAAAAGAAACCACATAATTTTTATGGTCACGCGGCACCATCTCGGCAGTACCCGTTTTGCCGCCTATCGCATAACCTGCGGGACGGGCACTTTTTCCCGTACCCTCTGCTACAGTGAGATAAAGATAATTTCTCATCTGCTCCGATGTAGTGTTTGATATTGTCTGCTTGATGACCCTCGGCTCTATGTTTCTTACCACACTACCGCTGGAGTTTGTGATTTTGCTCACCATATGCGGTTCATAATAATAACCGCCATTTATAATAGAAGAAAAGGCACACGCCATCTCAATCATCGTCACGTTGAAGCCCTGACCGAACGAGCAGGTTGCAAGCTCGGCAGGTCCCATTGTGTCCTCGCTATATACAAGCGACGCTGTACGCGCTTCTCCTGCAAGGTCAATGTTCGTCTTTAAACCTATGTTGAAAATATTCTCGAATTTTACGGTATTTTTGACACCGATAGCCTCGCCCATCTTCATAAATGCCACGTTGCACGACTGCTCGAGCGCGCCCGCCACGTCCAGCGTGCCATGTCCTTGCTTTACATTGCAGGAAATATCATGGTCGGCTACTGTAAGAGAACCCCCACACTCATAGCTTTCATTTCCTATGATTTTTCCCGATTCAAGCCCCGCCGCAAGCGTAAGCGACTTCGCCGTAGAACCCGGCTCGTACGTATCGGAAATGCAGAAATTTCTCCAAAGCTTGTTAAGCGCGTCATAATACGTGTCGTCTTTGTTCATTGTGTCTATCTGCTCCTGCGTATAATACGCAGATAAATCCTTTGGCTTGTTTAAATCAAAATTTGGATAGCTTGCCATGGCAAGTATTTCGCCGTTGTTGGGGTTCATCGCGATAATGCCCGCATTCTCAAAGCCAAGGCCCTCCCTTGCCTCATTTGTATGTTCATCACTAAACTGCTTTAAATATTTTTCACATATTGCCTGTATGTTGGCGTCAATCGTAGACACAAGCGAATCACCGTCAACCGCGGCTACCGTAGTGCGTTCCAATGTCGCGTCATCATTGAGATATCCGTACTCTCTGCCGTTTGTACCGTTTAAAGTATCGTTATAATATTCTTCCAATCCGTATGTACCATTGTTGTCCGTGCCTGTAAAACCGATTACGTCACATGCAAGCGCATTGTTGGGATAGTTCCTTATATATTCCTCCTCAAACCATACTCCGCTTATAACGCCTCGCTTTTCCTCCTTTTTCGCCTTGGCATTATACTTCTCCGCCTCCGCGTTGTATGTGCTCTGGCGCTCCAAAAAAGGGCTCATCTCATCATAAGTAATTCGTTTTTTGAGGACGTAATATTGTGAACCGGGATTTTCCTGAATGTACTTGTTTATGTCTGAACTGCTCAGTCCGAAACATTCCGCAAGCGCCGAAACTGTCGGCTCCTGATTTTTTTCATCATCGAGCATAACCTTGCAGTCAAGAATTACATTGTACACTTTTTCACTCACGGCAAGTATCGTGCCGTTTCTATCCGTGATTGTCCCGCGTTTAAACGGGAGTGTCGTCGAATCATAGCGCTGCTGCGACAGTATTCTTTTTTGATAATTCACATTGTTGTCCCTTGTTATCGTGTACAGCCTGTAAGATAAACCCGAAAAAGCCAGCAATATAATTATCATCATAACTGCCAGCTTCATGGTTTTTACCTTTTGTTGGTTAAATCTCCTTATTTTGTTTGTCCTTACATTCCGTCTTTTCCCCGCCGTCTTTACCGCCATAAAAATTCTCCGTTCATATTCAGGAACTTGTCCTTTACCGCCTTAGCATTCTTTAATATTCTCCGTTAGTTGCTTGGAATTTCGCTAAACTGTCTTACGTAATCGCTGCCCTCGCCCGTATAATTTACGACCTGACCCTCCTTTGCGTATTTCATGCCAAGCTCGGCTATCGCTATGCGCTTAATCTCCTCCAAATCCACACCGCTCATAATCTTTGTATAATATTCATCATTTGAAAGCTGCAGCTCATAAAGCTGGCTCTCAAGCTTTGCTATTTTCGTAACATGATTTGTAATATCCGACTTAAGCTTTACATAACTCATAAGCACTACACACACGACAAGAATAGCTACCGCCATCGCCGAAATGTAACCTATATTCATCGGCGCCACCTTTACCTGCTGTTTCTTTCTCCTATGGCTGCTCGCATTTGCATGAGCATTTTTATGTGTATGCGCCTGCCCGTTCTCATGCCTACGTGAATGTTCATCTGTCCGCGGCTGTCTTCTCGGTTGCGCTATTTCAGTCTTTCTTACCGCATTGCCGTCCACATAATATTGCGTCCTATACCCCTCGCTGCTATACCTCATTTCTTCCTCCCCTTGCCGCTTTAGACTTTAGCGACACTATAATCTTTCAAACACCCTAAGCTTTGCGCTCTTTGCTCTTTTGTTCTCCTCAATCTCTTTTGGTAAAGGTAATATCGCTTTTCTCGGCACTGCCTTTCCGTACGGCACCTTTCCGCATACACACACTGGGAAGTCAGGCGGGCAAGTACAGGGATTTTCAAATTCCCTAAACGCGCTTTTCACTATCCTGTCCTCCAGCGAATGGAATGTGATAACACAAAGCCTCCCGCGCGGATTTAGTATATTCACCATATTTTCCAGTGAATTGTCAAGTACCTCAAGCTCCTTGTTGCACTCTATGCGAATTGCCTGAAAAGTGCGTTTTGACGGATGCCCTCCCTCGACACGCATCTTGGCAGGTATAGCCGCCTTGATAAGCTCGTTTAGCTCAAAGGTAGTTTCTATCGGTTTCTTGGCGCGCGCCGCCACTATATGCTTCGCAATGTTTTTTGCGAAATTTTCTTCACCGTAATCTCTTATAATCTTGTACAAATCCTGCTCGCTGTATTCGTTTACTATCTCTCTTGCCGTAAGCTGCTGCCTCCGGTCCATTCTCATGTCGAGCTTGGTATCGTATTTATATGAAAACCCTCTCTCAGCCGTGTCAAGCTGATATGATGAAACTCCCAAATCAAGCAGAATACCGTCGACTTTTTGCACGCCCAAATCGTTTAGCACTTCTATAATGTTGCAGTAATTGTCCCTGACGATTGTCACCTTTTTGCCAAACTCCGAAAGTCTTTCTCCCGCCGCTTTTATCGCCGCCTCATCACCGTCTATACCTATAAGTCTGCCATTATCGCCAAGACGCCTGCATATTTCATAAGAATGTCCCCCGCCGCCAATTGTGCCGTCAACATACACTCCGTCCGGTTTAATCTTTAGCGCCTCTATCGTTTCATCAAGCAAAACAGATGTATGGTTAAATTCCATCTCAATCGCCTCCATATTGCTCATGCGCCTTTCAAACAAATTGTCTGCGCAAATCCTAATATTTTTTATCACGCCGTGCCATTGCCGTTTGTCAAATCATAAGCCCAAGTTTAGACATATGCTCAGCTATATCGTCCATATCGTCGTATTCAGCCGCCTCGCTCCAGTTCTCCTTGCTCCAAATCTCAATGCGTGCTCCCACTCCGACAAGCACCACATCTTTGTCAATCGCCGCAAAGTCCCTAAGCACGGACGGCAGAAGTATCCTCCCCTGCTTGTCCACCTCGACATTGGCAGCGCCCGCGAGGAAAAAGCGGACAAATCTACGTGCTTCCTTATCCATAAGCGGCAGTGTCTTCAGCTTTGCTTCAAAAGCTGACCACTCGGCGTTGTCGTACACAAATAGGCAGCCATCAAGCCCCTTTGTCACCACAAACTCATCTCCGAGTACATCGCGGAATTTAGAGGGGATAATCAGCCTGCCTTTAGCGTCTATCGTATGATTGTATTCACCCATATACATACAATTCACCGCCACTTCGCACCACTTAGTTCCACTTTTCACCACTTTAGATACCATTTTACATTAAAAGCTTAGAAATAACAAGTGCTTATTTTTTGTCAAAAAACATCAAAACACATATATTAGGGGAATGTATGTGCGAGTGATACAATATATAGTATATTTTTTGTTCGCTATGGTCTATATATAGAGAAATTTTGGCATAAAAAAATAATGGGAAAAATTTTCCCATTATTTTTGTGCATTTAGCTAACTAAATCAAATAAACTTATCTGATTGGTCTCAGGTATATCGCCCAAAAGCCCCAGTTCTGCCATAAAGTCCGCCGTCGTCGCATTTACCTTTGTCCTATCTTTAAAATCCTCTTTCGACAGAAAAGCGCCGTCCTTTGCCGCTTCCATCACGGCTTCCGCCGCTTTGTCGCCAAGTCCCTCTATACTGCTTAGCGCGGGCATTATCTTTCCGTCTATTATCTGGAAATTGCGCGAATGAGCCTTGTATATATCGAGCGGCATAAACTCAAACCCTCTCGCGTACATTTCCTGCACTATCCTCATGTCCCTTATCATGTCCTGTTCCTTATTGGTAAGCTTCTCTCCGCTGCTTTCACGCTTTTGGTACTCCGCAAGTGTCCGTTCAAGCCGCTCTTTGCCAAGACACATTACCTCATACGAAAATGCCGATGCCCGAATGCTGAAAAACGCACAATAGTACGCAAGCGGATAATTTACCTTACAGTAGGCTATGCGCCATGCCATCATGACATACGCCGCCGCATGCGCCTTGGGGAACATGTACTGTATCTTTTTGCACGACCATATGTACCAATCGGGGACATTGTGCTCCAACATCACCTTTTCCCATTCGGGCTTCAGACCTTTGCCCTTGCGCACGCTCTCCATAATCGTAAACGAAAGCTCGCTGTCAATGCCCATGCTTATCAAGTATGTCATTATATCGTCTCTCGTACATATCGCCGTGGAAATAGTAGCCTTTCCCTCCTGAATGAGCGTCTGCGCATTTCCAAGCCACACGTCAGTGCCGTGTGAAAGCCCCGCGATACGCACCAAATCCGAGAAATATTTCGGCTGCGTATCGATAAGCATCTGCATGGCAAAATCAGTGCCAAACTCAGGTATACCAAGCGCGCCGAGCTTGCATCCTCCAATCTGCTCGGGTGTAACGCCAAGCGCCTCCGTACTCTGGAAAAGCGACATAACCTGCTTGTCGTCCAGCGGTATAGTAGTCGGGTCTATACCCGTCAAGTCCTGCAGCATTCGTATCATGGTCGGGTCATCATGTCCCAGTATATCAAGCTTTAACAGGTTGTGGTCTATCGAATGATAATCAAAATGCGTCGTGACAATGTCCGTCGTCATATCATTTGCGGGATGCTGCACGGGCGTAAATGAATTGATTTCCTCCCCCATGGGCAGCACCACTATGCCGCCCGGGTGCTGTCCTGTAGTACGCCTTACACCCACACACCCCTCAACAATACGGTTTACCTCGCTCGTGCGCTTATGTATACCACGCTCCTCGTAATAGTTTTTCACATATCCGAATGCCGTCTTTTCAGCAAGCGTGCCTATAGTACCCGCCCTGAAAGTCTGCCCATAGCCAAAAATAACTTCCGTATATTTATGCGCCTTGCTCTGATACTCTCCCGAAAAGTTGAGGTCGATATCGGGCTCCTTGTTGCCCTTAAAGCCGAGGAAAGTCTCAAACGGGATATCAAAACCATCTTTCACAAGCTTCTCGCCGCACACTGGACAATCCTTGTCCGGCATATCGCAGCCTGCCATACCCGCAAATTTCTTAACCTCGTCAGAATAAAAATCGCTGTAATGGCACTTTTTACAATAATAATGAGGGCTCAGCGGATTGACCTCCGTTATCCCCGCCATCGTCGCCACAAACGACGAGCCGACAGAACCGCGCGAGCCCACAAGATAGCCGTCCTCCACTGATTTCCACACAAGCTTCTGCGCAATAATATACATAACCGCAAAACCATTGCTTATGATAGAATTAAGCTCCTTTTTTAGCCGCGCCTCAACTATATCGGGCAACTCCTCGCCGTACATTTCATGCGCCTTTCTGTAGCATATCTCCGTGAGCTGCTTGTCACTGTCCTCAATGACAGGCGGACACTTATCAGGTCTTACAGGCGCAATCCTGTCACACATATCAGCTATCATATTCGTGTTGGTAATGACTATCTCCTCAGCCTTTTCACTGCCGAGATAATAAGCAAACTCGTCAAGCATCTCCTCCGTAGTGCGCAAAAACAATGGTGCCTGCTCGTCCGCATCCTTAAAGCCCTTGCCCGTCATAATAATACGCCTGTAAATCTCGTCCTCGGGGTCAAGGAAATGCACATCGCACGTCGCCACCACGGGCTTGTCAAACTGCTCGCCCAGCTTTATGACCTTTTTATTAAGCGCAATCAAATCCTCATCGGAATTAATGTCTCTATGTCTGTCTGATGCTATCATAAACCTGTTGTTTCCAATAGGCTGTATTTCCAGATAATCATAAAAGTTCACTATCCCCGCAAGCTTTTCGTCGCTCTCTCCGTCAAGCATAGCCCTGAAAAGCTCCCCCGCCTCACACGCACTGCCTATTATCAACCCCTCGCGATGCTCTATAATAAGGCTCTTTGGTATAAGCGGACGCTTGTTAAAATATTTTAAATGCGACTCTGACACAAGCCTGTAAAGGTTAATCCTGCCGGTTTGATTTTTCGCAAGTATTATTATATGATAAGAATGAAGTTTGCGCACTGCCTCGACACTCTCTTTGCCGAGCGCGTTTACGCCGTCAAGCGTTTCTATTCCATCTTTTTTGAGCATGGCTATGAACTTTACAAAAATATGCGCCGTGCACTCTGCATCGTCTACCGCCCTATGATGATTTTCAAGCGACACGCCAAGCGCCTTTGCCACAGCATCAAGCGTAAACTTTGAATGTCCCGTAAGCAGCGTGCGTGCCATTGCCACAGTGTCCACATATGTCATATCTGCCGTAAGTCCAAGGCGCTTTGCATTTTCCTTTATAAATCCCACATCAAAGCCTGCATTGTGCGCTACAAGTATAGCGTCGCCCACAAAGTCAAGAAATTTCGGCAACACTGTCTCTATCGTTTCGGCATCCATTACCATCACATCATTTATGCCTGTCAGCTTTTCTATCTCAAATGGTATCGGCGTCTGCGGATTTACAAAAGTAGAAAATCTGTCCGTTATCTGCCCGTTTTCCACCTTTACCGCGCCTATTTCAATAATACGGTTTGTCACAGGCGAGAAACCCGTAGTTTCTATATCGAAAACAACATATGTATCGTCAAGCGTCTGCCCTGCCCTACCGTCCGTCACTATTTGTTTCAGGTCATCTACAAGATAACCCTCCACGCCGTAGATAATCTTGAAATCGTCGCCTTTGTCAAGCGCGTGGTTTGCGTCGGGAAAAGCCTGCACACAGCCGTGGTCAGTGATAGCGATAGCCTTATGTCCCCATTTTTTGGCGCGCTTAATGATGTCCGTCACATCGGAAACGCCGTCCATATCGCTCATCTTTGTATGACAGTGCAGCTCCACGCGCTTTCTTGCGCTGTTGTCCATACGCGTCACTGTAAAATCAGGAATTTTTTTAATGCCGACTACGGTTGATATGGCAAGCTCCTTATCAAACGAATCATTTACCGCCACGCCCTTTACTTTCAAGAAAACACCTGTTTTCAGCTCACTCATAAGCTCGTCAAGCTGCTCATTGTTTATGAATATTTTTACCTTTATCGTGTCTGTAAAATCGGTTATCTCAAAGTTTACTATCGTCTTTTCATTTCTAATCGGGCGCTTATCTATGGCGCGTACTTTGCCGCGTATCGTCACCTCGCCAATCTCGCCCTCTATATCAATGATTTTCATAGCCTCGTCATCAAAATCTCTGCCGTATATTACATCAGGATTGTCCGACTTTTTAATTAATCTGCGCGAAAATCCCCTGTCACTTCCCCTTTGCGAACGTCTACCAAACTGAGCAGAGGCATTCTGCACTGTTCCCTTTTGCGCTGCACTAATCTGTGCTGCACCGCTCTGAGCTGCTCTACCTGTCTGTGCTGCGCTGCCTTGCTCTGCACCAGATGCTTTAATCTGAGCCTCACCACCTTGCGCTGCATCGGCATAAGCTGTGTTGCCTTGGGTTGCACTGCCCTGAATAGCCTGCCCTTGCATGCCATTTTTCTGAGCGTATCCTCCCGCTGCATAGTCTATCTGCTGCGCTGCCCCGTCTGTGCCTGTCGCTGACGCTATGCGACTGCTGATGTGCTCTACAATCTGCTTGATGCGTTTCTCATCGTCCTCCTTGTACTTTCCCGACTTTGCTTCCTTGTATGATACATCAAACTTAACCTGAAATCCAAAACGCTCATTAAGCACCTTATCAAATATGCCAATAATCTCATTTTCCTTGTTTTTTGCAATAACACTGTCTTCCAACACAATGTGCATAGTATTGTTGTCGGGAAAATCGTAATCCGCCTGCTTAAACAGTGTATACATCATATGGTCACACTCTTTAAGCTCAAGCAGTAAACTCTCCCTGTACGCCTCCATAAGCCTCTCAGGATTGTACTGCCCTGACAGCGTAAAGCGCTCATATATTTTAATCACAATATATTCCTTTGGGAAAAATTGCTTTTTTATCTCTTTTTCTACCGAATATATGCTCTCTTTCTCTATCAGGCGCTCGCTGTGTATATATATGCGCAATAAGTCCTTGCGTTTCGTGGCTGTGATTTTTTCCACAGTCACCTGCTCAAACAAGTCCTTCTGCGTGCCGTCAAGCTTTAAATTTGGAAATGCCTCAAAAAATTTCTTTTCCATTTGTTACCTCTATTTATTGGCTTATTTATTTTGCCTAATCTAAAATCCAATCCTCAGTCATATACCTTAATACATACTGCAAACAATCATTGCTTTGTTCTATCAGAGCTGAAATCTTAACAACTTCTGCCAACGTTCCAAATACAATTATAATTGATTATACCCTAAAAGACAATCAAAAAAACCGCCTTCTGTCCTCTGAATTTACTTTGTCAATTGAGACATACCTGTATCCTTCGAGAAAGCATATTATAATACTAAGACTGGCATGGCACATTCTAATTGATTATACATTTTTCGCGTAATGTGATATCATATACGCATAACACAAACCTGCATTATTACTCCTGCCATAGTGATTATTTTAACAAATACTTAGTCCCTCTCCCATCCTATACACGCAAAATGTAATCTGAACCTTCGCCCTTCCGTCCAGCAGCTTCAATATTCAAATCCAAACCTTCAGCCACACCAAACTTCTGTTTAAAGTCATCATAGCTCTTTATCCAGTCAAACTTAACCTGCCCTGATACTGCCTCGAAATGTAGCTTACCACATTTAATTTTATTACGCTCAACTTCCTGCAAATTGGCGTCGGCTTTACCCCATTTTGACTCGACAACGAAGTAAATACCAATGGATGGGTCACATAAGGACTCCTTGCGGCATACTACAGCCCAGTCAGGACTATAATTGCCGTATGGTGTATCAATTACAAAGCCGCCCTTTTTAAGCTTAGTGAAAAGAAGTACATTACTGTTATTTTCAAGACGATGGGCAAATTCATACTCACCTTCGGAATCCATCTTGTAATATTTATTCATAGCAGAGCTTCTGTCTGATTTTGCCTGAAACACTCTCCAGCTTTCCTCAAAATCCTCCTCTGAAATGTTATCCAGTTCGAAAATATTTCTGCTGTCTAATTCATAACCATTAATCACTTCATAAGAAGTAATATTTTTTGCCTTCTCATCACCCAGCTTTTCAAGGATTAACTGAGTAACTTCATCAAGAATGTCCTGATTGTCCAAAAGCTCTCGTTTCTCTATTCCCTGCAAAATCTTGAAGATTGCAAGTCTGGGCAGCATTGTGTGATACATAATGTAGTTTGCAATTTCAAAATCAGATTTTGGTTCAGAACTGATTTCAATTTCAAG
>CANQHZ010000107.1 GCA_947623805.1 uncultured Lachnospiraceae bacterium
TCATCTGATACTCCGCGTTAAACGCAGCCGCCTTTTCCACGGGCAGCCCCATGAGCGCAAAAAAATCCTCAAACCGCCCCTCAAGCACGCGTTTTTTCTCAATCTCGCCGCGTTCAAGCCGCTCCCAATAGCCCCTGTTTATTCTGGAATACTGCGCTATCATCTCATCTGTACATTCGCCAAGCCCGAATATCTCAAAGCACTTTCTAATCGCATAGCTCTCCGCTTTGTTGAAGTCCAGAAGCGTGTTGTCAATATCCCATAAAACCGCCTTAATCATCTCACCCCTCCATGCCGCATTGACAGTATATCTCGATTAAAATACAGCGCCCGCAAACTATATCCCTTGTCTGCGGACGCCTGTTTAACTTGCCTAAAAGCCGTCTATGCCCGATTATCTGTTCATTTCAAGCTGCGGACCTGTCGACTGGTGATTTCTTATGATAGAATCAATTTCCCTCAGATTTGACGAAGGCAGGTCGCCTGGTATTGTGTTCTTTACAGCCGCTGTCGCGTTGCCGTACTCCATAGCCTTCTGGCAGTCCATATTGTGGGCAAGAAGTCCGTAGAGCGCGCCTGAAATATAGGCGTCACCGCTGCCGATACGGTCTACGACGTCAATATTTTCATATGCGGGCTCCTGCACGAAACGGTCGTTGATTGCGTCGTAAACGCACGAGCCAAATGAATGTACCTTTGGAGAATGTACCGTGCGCTGGGTAGATGCGACTACGCTGATTTTGTAGTCCTTTGTAAAGCTTTTCATCATCTCCTGCACGGTTCCCTCTTTTTTAAATGTAAGCCTTGCCGTCTCCTCCGAGCAGAAGAACACATCTACATATGGAAGTATCTGCTCTATGCACTCCTTTGCCTCCTCGCCTGTCCAGAGGTTGCCGCGGAAGTTTACGTCAAACGAAATGAGCGTGCCGTGCTCCTTGAAACGCTTAATCATCTCGATTGCCGTCTTCCTCGTCTCGGGGCAGAGTGCAAGCGTGATGCCTGTCGTGTGGAAGCATCTCGAAGCGCTAAACATTTCCTCTGGGAAATCATCTATCGATATATCCGCAAAAGCCGTGCTCTTTCTGTCATAAATTACATTCGGCTTTCTGGGATGCGCGCCGTATTCATAATAATAGATGCCAAGACGCGCGTCTTTTGCATGGTCGTAAACGAGATAGTCGTCGCTCACGCCGCAGAAACGCACTCTGTTCTGTATGTAATTGCCAAGGTCGTTGGCGGGAACCTTTGAAATGATACCTGTCCTGAGACCTAAGAGCGAAACTCCCGATACTACGTTTAATTCCGCTCCGCCTGCCTGCTTTTGAAACGCGTCTCCTCTTGTAAGACGCTCGTTTACGGGCGGTGAAAGACGCAGAAGTATCTCGCCAAGCGCCAGTAAATCAAATCCTCTTTTTTTCATAACACACCACGACCTTTCTAAATTTATTGAATTTATGTATTAATGTATATAGTTTATCATACAAATTTGGAAATTTCCACATTTATTCAGATATTTAGCAGATATTTTTTGTATATTAAGTCGCAATTTCTCGCCCTTGCCAAATATCCCCCACATTGCTATAATTATTTATAACAATTTTTATTCGGGGGGACTACTATTATGAAATTTCGTGCATTGGCACTAAGCTGTATATTTATAACACTTTTTTCCATAGGCGGCTGCAACGGCGCAGGCACAAAGGGCGTTAAGCTGGACCCAAACAATCCCACGCACATTACCGTGTGGCACTATTACAATGGTACTCAGCAGATTGCGTTTGACCAGCTTGTTGAGGAGTTTAATCAGACAGAGGGCAAGAAGCGCGGCATCTATGTGGACGCTGCAAGCCAAGGCAATGTCAACGATTTGGAAAACAGCGTGCTTGCCGCTTTCAGCGGTGAGGTCGGAAGCGATACCCCGCCTGATATTTTTTCATCGTATGCCGATACTGCATACACTATCGAACAGATGGGCAAGCTCGTTGATTTGGACGAATATATGACGGAAAAAGAGCTTGATACATACGTCGACTCTTTTATAGAGGAGGGGCGCATCAGCGCTGACGGGAAGCTGCGCATTTTTCCCACGGCAAAATCGGGCGAGGTCTTCATGATGAGTAAGACCGACTGGGACGAGTTTTCGGCAGAAACGGGCGCTTCTCTTGACGCTCTGGCGACAATGGAGGGCGTCGCAGAGACTGCCGAGCTCTACTACAACTGGACTGACGCGAAAACACCCGACATTCCAAACGACGGCAAGGCTTTCTATGGCAGAGACGCCATGGCTAACCTCTTTATAATAGGCTCGCAGCAGCTTGGCGTGCAGCTTTTTAAGCTTGAGGACGGCAATGTCACTCTCCAGCTTGACAAGGACGTTATGCGTAGGATATGGGACACATATTATGTGCCTTATGTAAAAGGATATTTTTCTTCATACGGGCGTTTCCGCTCTGACGACGTGAAAATCGGCGAGATTATCGCCTACACGGGTTCCACTTCATCGACGAACTATTTCCCCGACACAGTGGAAACAGACGACGGCACAAAAGAAATCGACTATATGATACTTCCCGCACCTATTTTTGAGGGCGGCAAAAACTATATTGTGCAGCAGGGCGCGGGAATGGTAGTCACCAAAAGCACGCCCGAGCGCGAGTATGCCTCTGTCGTATTTCTGGAATGGTTCACGCAGACCGACAACAACCTTCTTTTCAGCTGCACATCAGGATATATGCCTGTTAAAAAGGAGGCGTTTTCAAAAGAAAAGCTTGACGCCACCATAAAGGACAAAGGCCTTGAAGTTTCAGCCAAGACCTACGACACTATGATTTCGTGCTTTGAAATGACAAAAACGTCAACTTTCTATACCGACAAGGCGTTTGAAAACGGAGCCGCGGCGCGCAAGGTGCTGGAATACAATCTGTCCGACAAGGCTGCTGCCGACCGTGAGCTTGTGCTTGAAAAGCTTAACAGTGGAATGAATTTGTCGGAGGCGACGCAGCAGCTTATAGATGATACGGCATTTGAAGCGTGGTATGCTGACTTTAACCAAGCGCTCACAGACGCGATTTCATAAATAATTTGGCATGGGAGGATTAAAAATGAAGCGAAAGCAGTCAAAACCAAAGCATATTTTCAGACTGTTTCTTGTACCGCTTTTGCTGCTGGTGGTTATGCAGGCCGTACTTTCATTTGGGACAGTTATTTTCGGCGGCACTTTTTCCGCCCTTAGAAACTACTCAATAGACCGTTTAAAGCAGGTCACGGAAACGCGCCAGATTATCCTTGAAAACAATATGGTGCAGCAGTGGTCAGCCGTTTCCGAGGAGTACGAGACGGCAAATCAGACGCTTTCGGACCTGTTATCCGAGCGCAATGCGACGCTCGATGCATTTTTTTCAAGCGATGAGCTGCAGCAGGAATTTCTCAAGGAAATTTTACCTACTTGGGGATATATGATGCGCAAAAATTCCACGACCGGCGTTTTTATGATACTCGGCAAGCCTGATATTGAAAAAAACGGCGGCTCGCTCAATTCCATTTATATACGCGACAGCGACCCCGATTCAAACCCCGCCGATTATTCGGATTTTCTGCTGGCAGTAGGTTCGTCAGCCATTGCCAAGGAATATCGCATACCGTTTGCCCTCCAGTGGAAGTCAACCCTTTCCGTACTTGCATACGGCAGCCGGGAAGCGGATAATTTCTTTTATATGCCTTATATGGCGGCGCAGCAGTCGCCCTCACAAAAGTATGAAAATCTTTGCTATTGGAGCCGCCCATTCTGCCTTGAGGACAATTCCTCCAAGGATTCCTACTATATGATTACTTACTCCGTACCGCTCGCCACAGAAGACGGCGAGCTTTACGGCGTCATGGGTATTGAGATTTCCATTCCTTATCTTACCGAGTCCATACCTTACCGTGAGATAAATTCCGCCCAGAATGGCGGCTATCTTATCCTAGAACCGTCGCAAAACGGAGCATATGACATTATCTGCCCGTCAGGCACGCTTGTCACGCAGGCAGTTTCCGAGCTTGATGCGATTGAGCTTACTGCAACAAAATATTCCGACCTTTACCTTATGAAAAATTCGCAGGCAAGTGAAAATCTATACCTTGTGGCACAACCGCTCCGCCTTTACAATACAAACACGCCGTTTTACAGTCACGGGTGGTACCTTGCGGGAGTGGAAACGCACAGCTCACTGTTTGGATTAAGCTCACAGCTTTTAGGCATTTTTATTGCGGCTACGTTTTCATCGCTTGCGATTGCCATACTGCTTGCGTATTTGCTTGTAAGCTATATCACAGGTCCGATAAGGCGACTTCACGAATGCATCGACACCAGCAAAGGTAACGAGCTCAATTATTTTGAGACGGGGCAGGTAGTTGAGGTTGATAATCTCTACAGCACTATTTCCAGTCTTATGCAGAGACAGCGCCAAGCCGAGTACGACCTTTTGGAGGAAAAAGAACGCTACCGCCTTGCCCTCAAAAACAATTCGGATATTCTCATAAATTTTGACATAGACGCGGACAGGGCAATATTCTACAATCTTCAAAATGACAGCCGTGACGAGATAATAGTAAACAATCTCATCGAGAGATTAAAGGCAGGCGATTTCATACACCCGTCAGACAAACGTGTTTTACTCGCGCGTGTTCAAAATATGCAGTCCGAGCTTTCTATCGCTTTCCGTTCCAATTGGTATACGCCAGATGGCAATTACCAGTGGTTTGAGTTAAACGGCAAGGTTCTACCTGCGACTGACGGGAAACATTCTACCTTTATAGGCTCCATGCACAATATAAATGACAAGAAAAAGCAGGAAAAGGAAGAATACAATTTGCTCCATATCGACCCGCTCACGCAGTTATATCGCAAGGCATCGGGACTCGATATTGTGCGCAGCAGTATTCGGGACGGACACAAGGGCTGTATGCTTTTAATGGACGTAATGGGATTTCTGCGTATAAACGAACAGCTTGGACTTGTAGTCGGCGATACTATACTTGAAGAACTCGGAAATATGATGCTTGAATGGAAACAGACCGCCGATGCCGCCAAAATCGTACTTATACGCATAGGCGGAGACGAGTTCATGGCATGGCTTGAGGATTATGAGCCCGAGGATGGCAAGAAAGCGGCTCGCGAGCTTTGCCGCCTGTCCAAAAACATTTATGCGGGCGGGGATATTGCCATACGGCTCATGTGCGGCGTAGCCGTAGCTTACGGTAATGATTACAACGCGGCATATTCCAGAGCCGAAAGAGCGCTTGCGCAGTCAATAGAGCAAAATGAGATATGCGTGGTCGATAACGATGTTTCTACACAGGAAAATATTCCCTCTATAAACCTCACGCCGATTGAACATATCAGCATGTCGCTTAGAAATATCGTGCCGCTCACATTCAGCTTTTTCGACAGGAGCAATGATATCGACAGCATTATCACGGTACTTTTCCCTAAGCTCGGGCGTTATTTCAATGCCGACGATATCTGCTTTGTACAGGTAAACCGCGAATTTTATACAGTAAAAACCACATATCAGTGGCACAGACTGCCTGATGCTGCCATAGATGATGAAGTTGTGCATTTTACGGCCGAAGAATTTTTTGCACATGAATTTGAGCTTTGGGGGCAGCAGCCTTTAAGATTATCGCTAAAGGAGCTTTCTGCCGAACAGCGCTACTATCTTCGCGTGCCTATCGACAAAAGCGGCATTGCCTATCCCATGTATGACAACGGCAAATACTCAGGCTGCATTCTGTTTCTGCGCTCCGGCGAGCCGCAAAGATGGGATGAGGCTCAGAAAAATGAGATGCATGAGGTTGTCAAAATACTTGAGTCAAACCTAAATCGTCAGCGATACGACTCGGCAAACCGCGCAAAAAGTGATTTTCTGTCACGCATGAGCCACGAGATACGCACGCCGATGAATGCGATTATCGGCATGACATATATCGCTCAGACGCATAAAGACAATGCCGAGCTTATATCGGAGGATTTGAACAAAATCAGTCAGTCATCTCAATATCTGCTCGGTATCATCAACGATATCCTTGATTTGTCAAGGATTGAGAGCGGCAAGCTTACCATAGAGCACACGTCATTTGACCTGCTTGAGCTTATCGAAAACGTAGGCAACCTTATACGACCGCAGGCAGAGAGCAAACAGATTAATTACGCAACCGACGTTTCCGTATCCAGGCCGCATCTAATCGGAGACTCTCTGCGCATAAACCAGGTGCTTATCAATCTGCTTGGAAATGCCGTGAAGTTTACACAATCAGGCGGTTCAATAATGCTTTGCGTGACGCAGCAGGAGGACGAATATGTGCGCTTTTCCGTCAAAGATACCGGCATCGGCATAAGCCCCGAAAATCGTCAGCGGGTTTTTGAAGCGTTTGAGCAGGCGGAGGGCAGCACCACACGCCAGTACGGCGGCACGGGGCTTGGACTTGCGATAAGCAACCGCCTGGTGCGCATGATGGGCGGCATTATCGAGCTTGAAAGCGAGCTTGGCAAGGGAAGCGAGTTTTTCTTTTCTATCCTGCTCCCCTGCGACACAGACGAAAATAAAAACAAAGCCTGCGACCTATCAGATAAAGAAGTTTCAATCGCGGGACTTCATATCCTGCTTGTCGAAGATAATGAGCTCAATATAGAAATTGCCCAGACTATACTCGAAATGGAAGACGCGATTGTGACACAGGCACACAACGGGCAGGAAGCGCTTGATATCTTTACGTCAAGCGCTGCGGGCGAGTTTGACCTGATTTTGATGGATATTCAGATGCCTGTTATGAACGGTCTTGACGCGACAAAATTTATCCGACAGTCTTCACACCCTGATGCCGCCAATATACCTATCATCGCCATGACGGCAAACGCATTTGATGAGGATATGAAGAAATCCGTGGAAAGCGGCATGAACGGACATCTTTCAAAACCGATTGACATTGGCAAATTGTTTGAAACTATTGCGGAGGTAATGAGGTAATTACCTCCGTATTTTTTTCACAAATTATACACATTTGCATAACATTTAAAACACAATTTGGTTTTAAATTATAAATTGTTAAAGGCAAACAGGTTATGAATTTATATAAAATGGAGGTATATATTATGTACGAGAATAATGGCAACAACTTAAACAGCGAAAGCAATTCACAGCAAAACGCTTACCGCGAATATTATTATACGGCAGGCACAAACAATGGTTATAACCAGCCTCAAAATCCGGCAGGCGTTAAAGTAAAGAAGAAAAGACCGTTTCTCAAAAAGGCGGCGGTATTTGCCTGCTGCGGAGTGCTTTTCGGCGCTACGGCGGGGGCGGCATTCAGCATACCGACATACCTTACCACGCGCGAAATGAAACAGACACAGTCACAGCTGGAGCAGACGCAAAAAAATCAGTCGGGCAGCGACAACAACAGCAATCCGGAGGCGTCGGCTATTCCCACTACTACAGACGCGCTTTCTTCATCAAATGTCAACTTTAACAATACAGCGACGGGCAGCACGGTAGAAGATATAGCAAAAAACTGTCTGCCAAGCGTCGTATCCATTACAAACAAAGGCGTGACCGAGGTTCGCACAATGTTTGGCACATATCTGCAGGACACTGAGGGCAACGGTTCAGGCATTATAATAGGACAGAATGACACTGAACTTTTGATTGTCACAAACTACCATGTAATTTCAGGCAGCAATGAGCTCAGCGTAATTTTCAGCTATGATGAGGACAGCGATAACCCATCGCTTGTAAGCGCCAAAATCAAAGGCTTTGACTCTGACAAGGATTTAGCCGTAATCTCCGTATCTCTTGACGATATCACAGATGAAATGCGTTCAGAGATAAAGATTGCAACTATCGGCGATTCTTCAAGCCTCGTGCTCGGTCAGGAAGTCGTTGCGATAGGCAACGCTCTCGGATACGGACAGTCGGTAACAAGAGGCATTATAAGCGCGCTTAACCGCGAAGTAACCGTTTCGGACGACAACGGCGGCAGCATCACAAATAAGCTTATACAGACAGACGCTGCTATAAATCCCGGCAATTCCGGCGGCGCACTCCTCAATATGAACGGCGAACTTATCGGTATAAACTCCGTAAAGGTCGCATCAAGCTCTGTCGAGGGCATGGGCTACGCCATACCTATTTCAGATGTGCAGTCAATAATCGAGGAGCTTATGCTTAAAGAGACAAGAGACGTCGTAGATGAAAAATCACAGGGCTATATTGGAATAGGCGGCACAGACGTTACTAGTGAAATTTCACAGACTTATGGTATACCTGTAGGCATTTATGTAAATACTGTATATGATGACTCTCCCGCTGAAAAGGCAGGACTTGCAAAGGGAAGTATCATTACAAAATTTGACGGTCAGACTGTAAAGTCCATGAGCGAACTCAAATCGCTCCTTACCTACTACAAGGCAGGCGAGACAGTAAATGTCATAGCCATGACGCAGAGCAACAACGGTTATGTGGAGCAGAGCTACTCGCTTACGCTTGGCAACAGCAGCGTATTAGGCGATGATGCTCCTGACGATGACGACGAAGACGATGTGGATGAAAAACAGGACAATTACAACGGTTTCAACATCCCATATGACGCTTTTGACAACTTCTGGCCAATACCTTAATCATATTAATAAGCTTATATCAATTTTTTGTTTACTTTTTCTCATATCCCCTTTTGTAAAACGGAAACGCAGACCTCAAAAAAGTCTGCGTTTCCGTTTTTATTATATTTAAAAATAAATTACAATTCCAAGCCCGATACACGCGCAAGCTCCGCTATTGATATCTTGCTGTTTATCGTTTCTTCTGTCTCAGCGGTAATGCATACCGCCGCATTCCCTACAAGCGCTGTCTCCCTGATAGGAAGATGCCTTACATGTGAAAAGGCAAGTCCTGCCATAAACGCGTCGTCTGCTCCGTTTCCGTTTGCTATGTTGCACTGTTTCGTATGTATGAAATCAGACTCCTCGCCGTTTGAATAAAAAACTCCCCGCTCGCCGAACGTGATAAATACATTTTGCACGCCCTTTGACAGAATTGCATTTGACGCCTGCTTTAATGAAACCAAATCCCTGATTTCCACTCCGCTCAGTTCCTGAGCCTCAATCCTGCTGGGCGTAATCGCATGCAGCTTATCAAGCACATTTAAAAGTTTCTTGCCTTTCTGCCCCGAAACAGTTTCCGCAAAAAGCGGCACTGTACAGTTTTCCGCGATATATTTTATAGTGTCCTCGGGAATATTCGTATCTATAATGGCTATCCTGCCATGATTAATCAAATCCATCTTGGCACTGATAAAATCAGGCGTGATTTTATCATATATCTGCATGTCGGATACGCCGAGCCGTAATTTTTTATCTTTACCTATTATATATATGTATGTTGACGTTTTCTCATCTGTAGTGCGCAGCGACTCCGACACGTCTATGCCGAGTGCCTCGCATTTTTCAATAATCCTATGCCCATATACGTCATCCCCCAATGCCGTAATGAGCTTTACGTTCATGCCAAGAAGACTCATATTGTGTGCAATATTCCTGCCCACTCCGCCAAGTGAAATCAGCACTTTGCCCTCACTTGCGTTTTTTTCGGGCAGCTCATCAAACGGCACACCTCCAAGGTCAATATTTACACCGCCTATCACAGTGCAGTAATTCGGTCCATTCGTAATATATCCTTTGCCAAGGATATACCCTTTCTTCATCAAATTGGAAATATGGACCGCCGCGGACGAACGCTTTATCCCCGCTTTCTCCGCGAGCTCCTCCTGAGAAATCATGGGCTCCTCAGTAATCCACTGATATATCTGCGCCTCTCTGCTCGTCATCATATTAAATTCCCCCTTTTACTTACCAGTCACACATAAGCCCCCCTACCCAAAGTCTGCTTATCCAAAAAGCACATTTTACAATTTTACACTTGATATGCTTAAAAAACACTATTTTTGCGGTTTCACAACTTATGATTATTTCCGTTAATCACTTGTTTATAAATTCATTATATTATTAAAAATCTTATCTTGTCAACTAAAAGCAAGTGTTATGATATAAAAAAATCAATACTTTTTATATTTTTGTGTACAAACGCCGCGCAATTTGTTATACTTAATTATCACATTTTCATTCGGCTAAAGTAAGCTGCCATGTGCTTAAAGTCTTGTAACTGCACTGCGACAAAGGCTTTTTCATTATGCACATAAGGCGGCGCAAAAATAAAATATTTTTTGCAATGAGCAGTGCAGAAATGAGGTCAAATATGAGTAAAAAAAAGGTGGTTGTCGCATTGGGACATGAGGCGCTTGGTTCTACCATTCAGGCCCAGCTCGGCGCCGTCAAAAAAACCGCAAGAGCGCTTGCCGATTTGGCAGAGGCGGATTATCAGCTCACAATCACGCACAGCAACGGCCCCCAGGTCAGCATGATTCACAAGGCTATGACAGAGCTTAGACGCATTTACATAGATTATACTCCCGCTCCCATGTGTGTCTGCTCCGCCATGAGCCAGGGGTATGTCGGATACGATATTCAAAATTCTCTAAAATCGGAGCTCTTGAGCCGCGGCATTTCCGTACCCGTGAGCACTATTCTCACGCAAGTGACCGTCGACCCTTACGACGAGGCGTTTTATGAGCCCAAAAAGGCTATCGGACGCTACATGTCAAAAGAAGACGCGGATATCGAGGTGAACAAAGGCAACTATGTCATTCAGACAAAAGACGGCTACCGCAGGATTGTCGCCGCGCCAAAGCCTATAGATATTGTCGAGATTGATGCAATAAAGACGCTCGCGGATGCCGGTCAGATTGTGATAGCGTGCGGCGGCGGCGGCATTCCGGTCATTGAGCAGAAACATATTTTGAAAGGCGCATCAGCCGTTATCGAAAAGGACAGCATCGCCAGCAGACTTGCGGCCGATTTGAAAGCAGACGAGCTTTTGATACTCACCAGCGTGGATTACGTGTACCTAAATTACGGCAAGGAAAACGAAGAACCTATTACGGCTATGAACATTACAAAAGCCAAAGAATATATCGCCGAGGGGCATTTTGGCGAAACCGATATGCTGCCAAAAATCATGGCGGCCATCACGTATCTTGAAGCTGTACCGTCAGGCAGAGTTCTCATTACTTCGCTCAGCAAGACGCATGACGCGATTGACGAAAAAATAGGCACTGTCATCACTGTATAACATACAAATTCCCGCAAAATTATAAGCTGTCCTAAGCCTTTAATTTGCGGGAATTTTTATTTACTGTAAAATTACCTTGAAGCGGTGCCTGTATTGTCCGTACTTTCTTCGCTGCCTGTCTCCACTTCCGTATCTGTATTGCCGTTTGCTGCGTTATCTTTATTTTGTGAGGCGTTTTTTATATTTGTCAGTCCAAGTTTCTGGTGCAGACTCATGTAGTAGTCATTCATTTTATCGTCTATCTGAAAATTATTTGACTGCAAAAGCCCGACATATTCCTGTACTATTTTACCAAGGTTACTATCAGGATTTGCCTCGGCAAACTGCTGATAATACTTCAGCGCCTTTTGGTCAATGACATTTTCATCATCGCCTTTGTAATAATGAGATATTCCCTCCGTCTTATTGTATCCGCCTGATATGGCGTTTGTAGCTATCTCCTCATAAAGACGCTCAGCCGCCTCCGTAGTAACGGCATCGGGATATTTTTCAATATGCTGCTCAAACAGTCGCGCACGTTCAAGCATTTCCGAAAGCGTCATGTTGATTACCCTGCGGTTTCCATCGTCGGACATAACCATTGACGGAGTATCCGCCTCAAGTTTCATCAAATCCATAAATGCTATCATATCTTCAGGCATATACTGCCTGCTATCGTCAAGCCTTGTAAAGTCAATATTACGTATATCGTCGCCAAAGCTTAAAAGCCCTGCGAACAATTTTTTGATATCATTTGCGCCTGCGCTTACTATATTTGTATTGATATAGTCTATAATGCTGTTGGCATCATTGCGCTCGTCCTTTAGCATCTCGTCAAACGCGCTTAAATCGCCCTCGTTCTCAGACGAGCTTTCTTCCGACATGCCCTCATTACCCGTTTCATCGTCGCCTGAGCTTTCCTGCTGCGACGTATCCTCGCCTGTAAGCGGGTCCTTATTTTCATTTATCTTGTCGCTGCCACACGCCGTTACACCAATCGCAAGCGTCATAACTGCTGCCGCAAAGCAGGCCTTGTGATTAATTTTTCTTGCCTTTAAATCTTTTTTCATAATTTCCTCCAATCATAAATACCGCATTTATCTGCGTTTTATAAAACCACATCGGGCTTATTTTATTTTGCCGTGATTTCAGGAAATTATGCATGATTTTTTTCAGACATTTTTTTATAATATTTTACTGTCCAATCCCCGCAAGGAAATCAAACACGCCCGCGATGTTTAGACGCCCGTATCCC
>CANQHZ010000108.1 GCA_947623805.1 uncultured Lachnospiraceae bacterium
CCCTGCTATGTGTTTTTGGCGTCAGAGGATGCTTCTTATATGACAGGTCAGGTCATGCATCCAAACGGAGGAACAATTGTCGCATAAAAATTTCTGCTGGTTGATAGCTGTTGATGCAAGGAGAGTCGGTCAAGAGGATGCTTCTTATTCATAAGTAAACGAATGTAAAAATTTTTTCAGTCTTTCCGTCTTGGGATTTTCAAAAAATTCCTTTGGCTCTCCTTCTTCGATAATCCTGCCGCCGTCTATAAATACCATGCGGTCCGCTGCAGCTTTTGCAAATTGAAGCTCATGGGTTACGATAATCATTGTACGCCCTTCTTTTGCCAAATCCAGCACCACCTCCAATACCTCTCTTACCATTTCAGGATCGAGTGCTGCCGTGATTTCGTCCATAAGCAAAATCTCCGGATTCATCATAAGCGCCCTGACGATTGCCACCCTCTGTTTCTGACCGCCTGAAAGCTGTCTTGGGTAATTGTCCTTTTTTGAGAGCAGCCCTACTCTTTCCAGAAGGTGGAGCGCTTCCTTTTCAGCTTCCCTGCGATTCATTTTTTTCACTCTGACAGGCGCCAGTACAAGATTCTGCAGGATTGTCTTGTGCGGAAACAGCTCGTAGCTTTGGAAAACCATTCCTATTTTCTCTCTAACTTTGCTTAGGTTTTTGTCATGCGGGTTGATAGCCTTACCGTCAAGCGCCACTTCTCCGTCATCTATTATTTCAAGCGCGTTTATGCACCTTAAAAGCGTGCTTTTCCCGCATCCTGACGGGCCTACAATCACTACTACTTCACCACTCTTGACTTTCAGGCTAAGGTTATCCAGCACGACAAGATCGCCATATTTTTTACTAATGCCATTGATATTCAAAATTTCGTTCATTTTAATCACCCATTCTTTACATATCTGCGAATTTGTATCCTAAACACAAATTTGCGTGTGAAAAATTTATTTCTCACACTGTCCCCCATTCTTGACGCACCCAGCAGATACTATGCCTCCCATTTTCTTTCAAGATATCTTGAAAGCATGCTGATCGGCCAGCATACGGCAAAATACAGGACAAATACGGTAAAATATATGCCAAAAGCCGCATTCGGATAGTTTTTGCGGTTTGCCTCGATAATCTGCTGTCCTACCTTTAATACCTCTACAATTCCAATCATCATAATCAGGCTTGTAGTCTTAATCATTCTGGTAATCAAGTTAATTGACAGCGGGAGCATTCTCCTTATAATCTGCGGAATGATAATATAGACAAGCGTCTGCTGATAAGTCAGCCCAAGCGCAAGGCTGCTCTCATACTGGGCAGGCGATATGCCCGAAAGCGCTCCCCGCACAAGGTCAGCCATTTCCGCAGAGCCCCAAAAGGAAAATACGATTATTGAAGCTGCCTCCGCGGAGATATTTACGCCTAAAGCCTTTGTAGTCCCGAAGTAGGCGATGAAAAGCAGCACCAGCTGGGGCATAATCCTGACAATTTCAAGGTATGCCCTCAGGATTTTTTTAATCAGCGGATGCCTGTCATTCATTAAGCTTCCAAACACTGTCCCCATAATCAGGCTTATGCATACAGATATCAGGCTGATTTTAAGCGCGACCGCAAGCCCTCCAAGAAGCCTTATCATGTTATTTCCCTTTAACAATACTTCAAATCCCATCTTTTATTCTCCAAACATTTTATGCCTTGCTTTTCTTTCCAGCGCGCTGCCTGCCGCCGACACGGGAACAAGCATTATAATATAAAATACGACAAGCATAAAAAGCGCTTCCGTCGTATCATAATAAAGTCCAATAAGGTCCTTTGCCGTAAACATCAGATCCATAAGGCTGATTGCCGAAAAAACGCTGGTTTCCTTGAGCAGAAAAATTACGTTTGCCACGACTGCAGGCACGCTCAAAACCAAAGCCTCTGGGAATATTACCAGCCAAAAAGCCTGAAAATGAGTCATTCCGAGCGCTTCGGCACTCTCCGCCTGTGACGCGGGGACTGCATTAAGGCTGCTTCTCAAAGCCTCCGACATATAGCTGCCCCCAAGAAGCCCAACACCGACAATGCCGCACGTTTCGGCAGAAATGGCAAAGCCCAGCTTAGGCATTCCAAAATATACAAAAAACAGCTGTACAAGCAGCGGCGTGTTGCGGAATATTTCTACATATGCGCCCGCAATGCGCGAGAGCACAGGAAGCTTAAAATACATTGTGAATGCTGAAACAATCCCTATCGCAGCTGATAATAAAATCCCCAGCCAGCCGATTCTTAATGTAAGCAGGAACGCCTCGGCGTATCTTGGAAAATACGAAATTAAAACATCTACATTCATGAATATTACCGCTTTCTGTGGTCAAGTTTTTTTGATATTTTCATGCCGACAGTCTGTATGATCTGAAAAATTATAATCAGTAGAATTACCGTGACAACCATAATATCCGTCTGCCATCTGTAATATCCGTAACGGACTGCGATATCTCCCAGACCGCCGCCGCCGACAGTTCCCGACATTGCCGAATATCCTAAAAGCAGCCCTGTCGTGATCGTAAAGCCCGTGATCAGTGATGTCTTTGCCTCCACCAGAAGCACTTTGCAGATAATCTGCGTATTGCCTGCTCCCATGGCTTTAGCCGCTTCAATAACACCCGCGTCAACGTCTGTCAGGGAGGCTTCCACCACTCTTGCGATATACGGTGCGGCGCATACGACGAGCGGCACGATTGTAGCCGTTGAGCCGTAGCTTTGCCCTACGAGCAGCCTTGTAAACGGAATCAGCAGTATAAGCAGAATGAGAAACGGAATACTCCTTATAATATTGCATATAAAATCAAGCGCGCGATAGAGCGGCATGCACGGTCTTAATCCGTTTTTCCCCGAAACATATAATAAAATCCCAAGCGGAAGCCCGATAATGTATCCGATGATTACTGAGCCAAGTGTCATGTACAGGGTTTCTCCTATTCCGCTTATAAGCATTGCTATTACGTTCTCATTCATTTTCATGCACCTCCGTCACGGTAAGTCCCGCATTTTTTAATTCAAGGATAATATCCTCCTGCTGATTGCTGTTGTCGGGCAATCCGAGAATCATCTCGCCGACCGCCCTGCCGCCGACATTTTGGGTTTCGGCTTTAAGAATATTTATGGGAATCTGCAGCTTTAGGATCAAATTGGCGATTACTGGTTCATAGGCTGAGTTTTCCCTGAAAACAATTCTTATCCTGCGTCCTTCCTCCAGCTTTTCCAGCGGCTTGTAAGAAACCTTTTTCCCTGATAAAAGCTCTCTTGCCGCGTCTGATTTCGGAGCGCTGAAGATTTCCTCCACAAGCCCTTCCTCAACCAGCCTTCCGTTATCTATAATCGCCACTTTTTTACAAATGTCAGTCACTACGGACATCTGATGCGTTATGATCACTACGGTTATGCCAAGTTTTTCGTTGATTTCCCTTATCAATTCCAGAATAGAGCCTGT
This sequence comes from uncultured Lachnospiraceae bacterium, assembly GCA_947623805.1. Taxonomy (GTDB): domain Bacteria; phylum Bacillota; class Clostridia; order Lachnospirales; family Lachnospiraceae; genus COE1. The sequence continues at coordinate 3,465 of CANQHZ010000108.1, forward strand.
CGTCTGCGGATCTAGCGCACTTGTCGCCTCATCACATAAGAGAAGCTGTGGATCTGTCGCAAGCGCACGGGCTATTGCGACACGCTGTTTTTGCCCGCCCGATAATTGGGAGGGATAAGCTTTTGCCTTATCCTCAAGCTTTACAAGCCCTAAAAGCTCCAATGCCCGCTTTTTTGCCTCCTTGCGCTTAGTGCCGTTTATCTCTAATGGAAAGCATACATTGTCGATAACGTTCTTCTGCTCGAGGAGGTTAAAGTTTTGGAAAATCATCCCGATTCGCGAGCGCATCCTGCGCAGCTCCCGCTCCGAGAGAGTCCCGAGGTCAACGCCATCAATATATACGCTTCCGTCTGTCGGTTTTTCCAAAAAATTGATGGAACGTACAAGGGTGCTTTTCCCCGCGCCCGACATTCCGATAACTCCGAATATATCTCCCTTTTCAATCGTCAGGCTCACGTTGCTGAGCGCCGTGACGGTATGTCCTTCTATATCAAAATTTTTCGTAAGATTTTTTATCTCAACTGCAGCCATAGCCCACCACCTTATAATAGGGAGAGACTTTTACGCCTCTCCCTGTTTTTCATTACTATTCCTCAAAGAATATTACTGCTCCGTCATATGTGTCCTCAATAAACTTCTTAATGTCGTCGGATTTAAGAACCGTAACCAATGCCTTTATCTTGTCTGTATTCTCATTTCCTTCCTCAACTCCGATAATGTTCACGTAGGTCTGCGCCGCGATGGAGTCGTTTGCCTCGTATGCAATGGAATCCTTGCTTACCGAATATCCCGCTTCAAGCGCGTAGTTGCCGTTTAATACGACGTATTCGACTTCATCTATAACTCTTGCAACCTGCGCGGCTTCAAGCTCCACAAACTCAATATTATGCGGGTTGTCTTTGATGTCATTTACCGTGGCTGTAAGCCCTGCGCCGTCGTTTAATGTGAGAAGCCCGTTATCCTGCAGGAGAAGAAGCGCCCTCGCTTCATTTGTGGTGTCGTTGGGGATTGCTATTCTGTCTCCGTCTGATATCTCGTCTAAGCTTTTCTTTGTACCAGGATATATTCCGAAGGGCTCATAGTGTATTCCTCCAGCACTCACGATATGTGTCCCCTGTTCCTCGTTGAAGCTTTCCATATAAGGAATATGCTCCATATAGTTTGCGTCAAATTCTCCAGATTCCACTACCAGATTTGGCTGGACATAATCCTCAAATTCCACTATGTCAAGCTCATATCCGTAATTTTTAAGTATTTCCGCTGCTTTTTGCAATATCTCCGCATGCGGAATGGGTGATGCGGCAATCTTTATAGTCTCGCCGTTTCCAGGTACAATGTCAAGCGCGGCTGTTTCTGTCTCTGATGATTGTGCTGAAGTATCGGACTGAGCAGGCTTTCCGCCTTCTACGACAAGCGTATCTTCATATTCTGCGCCGTATGTATCAAGCAGCGTTGCCTCATAGTCGGTATGGAAAAACTGTTCACTGCCTAATGCTTCAATCTCGCTGTTCAGCCACTCGAGAAGCGAGCTGTTTCCCTTTGAAACGGCTGGAGCTATGGTGTCCTGGCTTCCAAGCGATGGGATTCCTACTACATAGCCTTCATTTTCAAGTGAATATGCGATTACCTCCGTATTGTCGTTTGCCCATGCTACGCCAGTACCGTTTTCAAATGCTGTCTTGGCGGAGGCATAGGTATCGAACTTCTGAAGCTTTATGTCAGGATAATTCTTTTCCAGATATGTTTCTGCCGTGGTGCCTGAAATCACTATTATCTGGTCGTCAGCTGAAATCTGGTCTAAATCTTCAATAACATTGTCCTCATGTGAAACAACGCCGAGCGCCACGTTCATATAAGGAAGCGCGAAATCAACTTTTTCCGCCCTCTCATCTGTCACTGTAAAGTTTGCGAGTACAATGTCCACTTTGCCAGTTTCAAGATATTCAACCCTGCTTGCCGCTTCGGTCGATACGTAATTGATGTTTACTCCGAGGTCTTCCCCGATTCTGTTGGCAAAGTACACGTCATATCCCTGATAATCGCCATTTTCATCGACATATCCGAAGGGATTTTTGTCTGAGAAAACGCCGATATTAATCTCGCCGCTGTCTTTAATCTCGTCAACGGTCCTGTAAACCTTGTTTGGAGCGTCTGTTGTATTGTCTGCTTCCTGAGTCTGCGTTTGCGTCTGCCCGCAGCCTGTGAGTACGGATATTCCTACTCCCAAAGTCAGCGCTCCTGTAACAAGTTTCCTGAAAATGTTCTTTTTCATAATGCTCTCCTCTTTTCCTCTTTTATAATGATATTTTTTTTGTCTAATATACTGTGCCCTTCATACAACAAAAACATGTATTTCTCAAAATCTGCACCTCCCTTGCTTTTGTTGTGATTATCATATCACTAAGATCTGATTTTGAAAATTCGGTTGATTTTATCGTTAGTGATAAGTTTTTGTTATCGCAGTTCAAAACAATATTTAAGTTTTGCCTATTCTTTATACATAATATCAAGCATTTCTTTAGGAGTAACAACATAAGATTTTATAGGGAAATGCTTTATGTTTCCTGTCACAAGATATGCGTTATCATGTTCTTTCCGTCCTTCCATAACCACCTCATAGAAAATAATGTCTTTAATATCAGGGATTATTTCTTCTACAGGAGCCGCATCTACAAAAATACCTCTGCTAATTATGCCATCAATAAAAGTCTCCACCATTATTTGGTCAAACCTAAATTTAGGACGCGCTAACACTTCCCTGTACTCCGCAACTATTTCATCGCATAATAAAGGAATTAAATCACCTAAAAGAGCCGCGTTTGCAATCTGTCCTGGAACAGACTGAACCTTTAGCATAGCGGAAACTAATACATTTGTGTCTATTACTGCATAATAACGCATTGCGCAGCCCCCTATTTCTTTTCTCTTACCGCCTCTATTTCAGCATTTATTTCTTCCAACGTCATTTCCGAAGTTCCATTTTCCATAGCAGCGTCACTTAACTCCCAAAGCGCTTTTGCTGCTCTTTCAGCCTTATAGTCATTCTTTGGCAAAACCATATCAAAAGGAACGCCATTAACCATAACCGATCTTTTCAAGAACATTCGCACTGCTGTAGATAAATCAATTCCCAATGCGTCATATACAGCAGTTGCCTGATTTTTTAACTCATCATCTATTCTGACCTGTACTAATGTAGTTGCCATATCGATCATCTCCTTTGATTGGTTTGTAATTCAATTATACTATATTGTATGACAATGTCAATTATATATTCCTTATTCACCCTCACTTTATTACATCATTTACCGCACTAATTGAACAATATAGTCGTATTATCTATATTAATTTTGCTTATATTTTCGATATGTATTTATAATTCCTTATACTTCAAAAGCTCCTCCACATATTTTTTCCCGTATGCGGACAATGTAATTCCCCTCCGTGTAATGTAACCTATGATAAGCGGATCTTCCTCTTTGAGCTTTATGGACACCAGCCCCTTCAAAATCGCGTCATCACCCGAAAGCATTCCCGAGCCGACAGAGTACCCCCCAAGCTCTGCGATGATCTCCATCGTGGTCGCGCGGTCATCAGACTTTATCATCTTGTCAAAGTCATAATCCGCCATTGCCTCCTCAGTGAGGTAAAAGCTGCCGTCATTCGTCTGGTCAAATGAAACGCAGGGGTATTCCTTTAGCTCCGCCAGAGATATCGTCTTGCGGCTGGCAAACTTGTGGTTTTTCCATACGTAAATATATGTATCGCGCTTCATCAGCGGCACAAATTCAAGCTGGTAATCCTTAAACAGCTTCTTAATCACATTTTCATTTGAGCTGGAAAACGATATAATGCCTATCTCGCTTTTTAAGCTTTGCACGTCTTCTAGCACTTCTTTTGTCTTGGTCTCATGTATGGAAAACACGTATTTTTTAGGCTCCATGCTCCGTATGGTATCAGTGAATGCCTTTATGGAAAAATTGTAATGCTGCGTGGATACGGAAAATCTTTCCTTGCCGCTGTCCTTTGACAGATACCTGTCCTCCAGGATTTCATACTGCCCTACTGCCTTTTGGGCATAGGAAATAAATTCCCTTCCCTCGTCAGTCAGGGAAATTCCCTTATTTGTCCTCTCGAAAATCAGTATTCCCAGTTCTTCTTCAAGCTCGTGAATGCTTGATGAAAGCGCGGGCTGTGATATATACAGTCTTGTTGAGGCTTCCCGCATTGAGGATGAATTTGCCACTGCAAGCACGTATTTTATTTGATTGATATTCATTGTGTTATGTTCCCCAATATTTTTATGTATTGTCTGCCCTATGCACTGCACCTCGGATAAGTGCCTTTTGTGCTGTACGTATAGCAAAAACAGCTAATGCCGTACATCTGCGTATCATTCTGCTGTTTTCATAGTAAACCCATAGGTTTTATTGTATACATAAACTGAATTATTGTCAATTACTTTTTCATCCTCACCCAAAACTAGAACATTTATTATTTAAAAAACTTCATTGAATTTCTCACATTTTAGGAATATAATGATTTACAGACAGGCAACGGCGCCCTAAAGGGCAGCGTTGTCTTTTTTTATGGAGGTACACCAAAATGAAACCTATTGTCGGAATTATGCCATTATGGGACGAAACAAAAGACAGCATTTGGATGCTCCCGGGATATATGGACGGGATAGCACAAGCGGGAGCCATACCAATCATATTTCCGCTTACAAACGATGAAGACGCGCTTTCGCAGCTTATCCGCATATGCGGCGGCATTCTCTTTACAGGAGGACAGGATGTATCCCCTGCACTGTACGGGGAAAAGCCACTGGACGGACTTGTTTCCTGCTGCGAAAAGCGCGATGAAATGGAAAAATCCGTATTAAAAATTTCTCTGGAGCTGGACAAGCCAATGCTAGGAATCTGCCGCGGCATCCAATTCATTAACGCCGCACTCGGCGGCACCTTATATCAGGATTTGCCGACACAACACCCGTCAAATATCGGGCACTGCCAGCATGCTCCATATGACGTACCCATGCATAGCATAGAGCTGACAAAGGGCTCTCCGCTGCATAAATGCCTTGATGTTGAAATCCTGCACGTGAACAGCTACCACCATCAGGCAGTAAAAAACCCTGCCCCTGTGCTTGAGGTAATGGCATATTCCCCTGACGGGCTTGCAGAAGCCCTGTATATGCCGTCGCAAAAATTCCTGTGGGCAGTACAATGGCATCCTGAATTTTCGTATAAAACAGACATACGCAGCAGGAAGATATTTCAGGCATTTGTCAATTCAATGGAGTAACCTCATTCATTAGCCATGCACTCATTTACCCACGCAATAAAATTGTCTGTTGAATTGCCTGTGCGTTCAGCCTGAGTATGCCCTGCTCCCCATACAGTCTCAAAGTCAACCGAATCAACCCCCTCGTAATTCTGAAGCGCAAGAGCAAGGTTCATCTCCGTGGACAGCGCGCAGTCTCCCTGTGCGATTCCGGTTCTGATTCTCCAATACTTGGCCACTGTGCTTGTCTGGTAACCTTTAGAGGACTCAAGCAGATAATAAAGCGGCGTGTACATATTTAGCCTTACATCAACTGTATTGTCTGCGTTATCCTTCTTTGCAAGATCTGACGCGTAATCGAATGCGTAACTGCTCCCAAGCTCATTTAAAATATCCGCCAGATAAGCGTCAAAGTGCGCGCCGTTTCCGTCACCGTAGCCAAAAAGCGTGTTTTCACCCTGTCCGCCGTCAAGCTGGTCGAATGCGCCAATGTTCTTAGATGCGCTCTTGCAGGCAAGGACAAAATCCTCAATGCTGGCGATTGTCGCTGTATTGGAGGCTTCATCATAGATAACCCATTCCCTGTCTGCATTCAGGGCATCGATATAATCCTGCGCGGTTTCATATGTCCCGGAAAGTGAGACTCCACCTGCTGTTTCGTTGCGAGTAATATCATCTATATCTTCATAGGATTGTCCGGCAGGCGCATTGCCGATTTCGGGCATCTGCCCGTCAGGTGCTGTTCCTTCACCCAAGGAAGGCTTTTCTCCGTTAAAGTTTTCCATCCCGCCATCTGGGCGCTTGCCATCATCAAATGAAGGCTTCCCGCCATCAGGACGCATGCCGCCATCAAGCATAGGTCTTTCACCGCCAAAGCCTCCCATGCCGTTTTGCGAGCCAGAAGATGCATCATAAGGAAACTCGGTATCGGAAAGGAAATTGTTTAATGAGCGCTCTATAACAGTTTTCATATAATCATAGTAGCTGCCCGCCTGATAGATGCCGTCAGTTGACTCGCTCAATGTTAGAACTTCCCCGTCCGGATTTTTAATCCCCGCCCCATTAATATATGCCGCAAATGCTTCTGCCAGCTTATCGGAAATTTGTTGCTGCTCATCGCCAAGTCCGCTTCTCGTAACACCCATCATCCATTCATAAGCCTCATCTGCCGAATCAAGGTTTGTGATAGGACACCAGCACATAGAACCCAAGACTGAATCACTGACGCCTGATACTGCGCCAATCTCCTCAAGATATGCATCATACAGGCTGCTGTCTCCAGTGGCACCCATAAGCGCTGACTGGGCTCCGCCGCCGCTCATGCCGAATGTAAAAATGCTTTCGGCGCTGCCGGGAATAGTATCGTCTGAATAGCGGATATATCTTACAGCAGCCTTTAAATCTGTAACTCCTGCAGGCGCACCCGCATCCCTGCCGCGGCAGCCCGCGTGAACATAGACAAAACCCGCCCCCGTGTATTCGGCAAAGCTGGAATATGAAGTCAGCGCAGCCATGGCCGAATATCCCGGTGTATTTATCGGCATAACAATCGGAGCTGTTTCTGCCGTATAATTGCCTACCTTTTTAGAAGTGTTTATTTCACAGGTGTAAGTGCCGTCGCCGTTATCCTCCGCGTTCATATACGCACTGGGTACAAATATGGCAAGCGTTTCGTATGCCGTATCAGCAGGATTTTCGCAGTATGGAATCCCTATTTGATAGTACACATCATCATCCGAATTGTACTGCCATGCCTTATTGTCAATTTTCGACAGACTAGTCTCTATCTCTGTCTGCCCGCTTTCTGTGTTGTCGGCAGACGAGTTTTCTGATGCATCATTTTTTAACAAGTCTGTTTCCTTTTCTGTCTGCCCGCTTTCCGTGTTATTGGCAGACTGACTTTCAGACGTACCATTTTGCCCTGCGCAGGCGGAAACCGATAAAGCCATGAGCGCAGCCATAAAAGCAACAAATAATTTCTTTTTCATAGAATAACCATCCCTTCATATTTGATTTATTCAGTTTAACAGCTATTCCTTAAACTAACCTTAAACCATATTCAAAAAATAAGAAATGCACATAATTTTTCCTTACTTAGCTCCGTATTACGAAAACATTTCAAAAAAAGTATATCTCCTGGATGCCGGAATCAACGCTCCCTCCCGATAAAACCTCTGCAATCTCCGTCATAGCCAAATACAGCATTGAAAATCTGCTAAAGATATGTTATTCTTAAAGAGACTTACAAGAAAGAAGGGATATTTATGGCTGAAGCACTGACAAGAGAGGCGGCCTGGGCGCTGCTGACAGAATATAACAAGGAACATTTTCATCTCAAACACGCTTTGACAGTAGAGGGCGTTATGCGCTATTTTGCAAGGGAGCTTGGATATTCTGATGAGGAGGACTTTTGGGGCGTTGTCGGTCTTTTGCATGACCTTGATTTTGAACAGTTTCCGGAACAGCACTGCATCAAGGAGCAGGAGCTTATGAGGGAACGCGGCATAGATGAACGCATCATCCATGCCACTGCCAGCCATGGTTATGGAATCACAGTAGATATAGCACCTGAGCATGAAATGGAAAAGGTTCTATATGCCACAGATGAGCTCACAGGACTGATCGGCGCAGTAGCGCTGATGCGCCCGTCCAAAAGCGTATCCGATCTGGAGCTGAAATCAGTCAAGAAAAAATATAAAAACCTGAATTTTGCCGCCGGCTGCTCCAGAGAAGTCATTGAACGCGGCGCGGCGATGCTCGGCTGGGAACTGGATGATCTGATCAGCCGGACGATTCTTGCTATGAGAAGCTGTGAAAAAGAATATTGACGGCTAACCACGCTGATACCGCGCATGATACTCTGCATTAATCTGTTCGATTTCTTTTTTCCCATCTATATAATCCTGATACATGTCAAAAGGATTCCCTCTCCCAAGCCAGCAGGAAGAACAGTTTTCACATCCCCCTCCGCAATCAAGTGACTGTCTGATAATCTGCTCCCGATCTTCTCTTGTTGTATCCTTAATCAGCAAACTCATAAATAGCCATCTTCTGTCAGTCTTGCTGCTTCAATAGCATTATCAACTAGATTTCCGGCAATCAAAATCAGATCAGTGCCTTCTATATAGTCTATATACAAATCTGATGACATGTCTACATCATATTTTATACCTAATTCAGCAGCCTTAATGAGCTTGATTTTTCAAAATCAAGTGTGAGTGTTGCAATGAAAAACCTCAAGAATCGAAATTACATCACTGTATCCAGCGATGGACATATCAGCCTGACAGAAACCAGAAGGCTGTAAATTCCATCGCTGCCGCTGAACATGATAATAGCTTTTCCATGATATTCATTCCTCTCCAGTTGGTACAGTGCGCCGATGAAACCATCTCTTTCCAGAGTAAACTCTGTCTTCGGCATCAACGTCAACTGTTCCCGCGCCCGTTCCGCATTTGTTTTCATTTCAAATCATCAATCCCTTCATTTGAAATCACGCACGAGTTGGCAGCGCTTTTAAGGGGGCTCCCTGTTTTCTTGACATCATCATTTGTTTCCTTTCAGGAAACCGAACAGCCCCTTCTTCTCGTATTCTTCTGTACTGACTTTCAGTACACGGTAGCCGGTCGGCTCTATAGCTGTGCGAAGCTGTTCCTC
>CANQHZ010000109.1 GCA_947623805.1 uncultured Lachnospiraceae bacterium
TTTCGTTTGCCTTTGAGCGCATTTCCTCGGAATTATCGACGCCTATGTAGTGAAACTTTCCGGGGACGATGCGGTCAATTAAAACCGCAAGGTCAGCCTGAGCACAACCGAAATCAATCACGGTATCGACATCGGGAGAAATCTTATCGAGCCACCAGCACTTATCCAAAAGAGTGGTGGACATGCTCGCAACATACTTTTCAACGTCGTTTATTTTATCCATAGCTTACCTCAGATTTGTCTGTCCGAAGCCCCACGAAAATCGGGAACTGAAGACTCTCAAGCCCTGTTCCCTTGTCATAGGAGACCTCTTTATATTTAACTTCGCAAAGGACTCCCACCAGCTCGTCGCGGCGGCTCCAAAATTCCTCACGCTGTTCATCGGTAAACCCTGAACCGACTTTCACCTCGTTGCCTTTATAGTCAAGAGCAAAAGCCCCGAGGGTTCCCGAAAGTCTGCCGCTCCCCTCTTCACATCTGATTATCGGCAAGTCCATTGTGCAAAACCTCTTGACTTTCAAAATCCCGCGATGGCGGGTGCGGCGGTAAGGAACATCAGTGTTCACCATCAAACCCTCTTTATCTTCGCGAACCATTTGGTCTAAAAGCTCTGGGATTTTGGATTGGTCGGTGCCTTCATAGAGAACCGGAAGAACCGAAACATACTCGGGCTTGTCAGTTTGGAACTGGGAAAGAAGCGAACGGCGGACGGAGTAGGTTGTTGTCGGATTGGAGCTTTCAAAATCGTGACGCGGAACTGCGTCAAAAACCGTGTAGCAAATACCGGTTTTATTCACGCTGTCGGAATTCAAAATTCCGGTTGCAACGCGGAAAGCCTCGTTGTCGGAGAGCTTTCCTTTATCTTTAAGGGTGAGCTCGCCGTCCAAAACGATATCTTTTTCATCAGCCCAGCTTAGTGCCGAGGTTATGTGCTCGACGCCGCTATAGGGAAAACCGCTTCGGGCGATGAGCTGGCCGTTATAGTAGGTTGCCCTCACGCCGTTGAGCTTTTGGGTGAGCCAAAAATGCTCGCCTTCGGGCAGAGGATATTTATCAATCGGGAAAGCCTGCTGAACCTCCCACTCGGGAATGAGACCCGGAATGACTTTATTAACAGACTTAGCGGTTAAACCGAGGCGGAGGGTTTTTGACAGGAGCTTGATATAAAGCTCGCGTTCCTCGGCGGAAAAACCCGAGAGAAAACTCAGCACGTTGCGAACGGTGAAGCCGTCGATTCCGCGAAGACGGGAGAGCTGCTCGCAGCAGTCGAAGATATCATTGAAGCAGGAATCCCCGCCGGAGGGAGGCTCTTGACGGAGAGTCTTTTCTGAAAGATTATATGTGAGAAGCGGATTGAGAGCGTAGTAAAGAAACTTTCTGAGATATCCGTCATATTCTTTCCGCTTTATGAAAACCTGTTTTTGTATCGAACCTGAGATCCGTTGAAGCTCAAGTATTGTTTCGTAACCCAACTTAAAAACCTCCTTATTTATAATTTCTTGGAGCCGGTGACAGGAGTTGAACCTGCAACCTACTGCTTACAAAGCAGCCGCGCTGTACCGATGCGCCACACCGGCGAAACAATTCATAATCTTTATAACATCGACGCCGCAATTACTTTCAAAATTCAAGCTGATGCCGAAGGCATCGAATTTTGAAAGTTTGCTGGCGTAAGATGTTATATGCGAAAAGAGATAAAACCAATGATTTACTCCCGCTGACAGCAAGAGCGGATTTGCCAAGACAAAACCAATCTGCATTATGAATTATTTAAACTGTATCGGGAAATAAAAACCCGAGCTCGGCACCGTATTACCTCACTCTAAGTATTCAGACAGATCTACAAAATCAAACTGATCGGGAGAATCTTCAACCACGGGCTCAAACACTTCGGGAGTGAGGATTGACCAAGTGAGCGGGCTGGTTATGACCCGAACGGCACCGTCGATGAGTGGGCCGAACTCGATCACCTCAAACGTTTGACCGCAGAGATTGGCCATATCTTGCAGGAAGCCACTCGGGGTTTTTATGTCGCCGTCGTCGTCGAGACCGAACTCGGCTACCATGTCGTCCCACTGGCGGACTCTGATGGTATCGCCGATGCGTATGTCTTCAAGTTTCATTGGGAACCTCCAAAACTGTGAAAGGTCTACGTCTTCAAAATCGTCGAAAGAGGAAATCGGAGCAAAGGGCTCAAGCATATCGGCAGACAGATACCAATAATATCCTTCGTTGTCTCTGCGGAGCAGAGTTTCATCCTCCGGAATGATTTCTTCGCCTGAAATATCACGCACCGCAAAAATCTTGCCACAAAGGTGTTTCATTTCAGCAGGAAAACCCCAACGGCAATCAATTCCCTCGTCGGAGCCGCCAAATTCCGGGAGAAGATCGCCCACATGAATATCACTTAACCTCATTATTTCACCTCAAATTAAAAACCCGGAAATATCGACAGCCTCAAATCCGTCTTCGGCAGCCTCCGGGAATGGTAGTTGAAGCATTTCCGCACTAATGTCAAAAATGCCCTCGATTCCTTCGACCGAGTGCACATTTTCAAATATGTCGATTGAAGAAACAGTAAAAGTTTGACCGCAAAGATAGCGCATGCTCTTAACAAAAAACTTAGGGATGAGGATTTCGCCACCTTCAGTTCCGTATTCTTCGTCCATATCGTCCCATTCACGGACTCGGTAAGACTCTCCGATACGAATGTCTTTTAACTTCATCTTTCACCTCATGCTAAAAACCCTGAGAGGTCGACGGGTTCGAAACTGTCCTCTGGTGCATCAGGAATTACGAGGCAGAGCATCGGAGCAGTTATTTTCCAGTCTTTTCCCCATGAATTTTCGGGATAGCTTGAACGCTCGCAGCCCTCGACCGAAGACAGGAGCTCATTTTCTTCATCGATGGCGGACACGGTGAATGTTTTGCCGCAGAGATATCTCATATAAGAAAGAAACGAAATGTCGGGGCTTTTGGTTGCAATATATGTGACCCTTCCGCTTCCGCGACATACTCCGAATTCCTTAGCCATGTCTTCCCAGCTTCTGATTTGGAGAACATCTCCTATGTGAATGTCTTTAAACTTCACTGTTCAGCACCTCCTTGCAAATGAATTTATCAATCTGCTCGGAGATATCTGATTCGCAGCGGCAAAAAACTATATCCCAAGTTAAAGCCCATATGACGCCAAGCAAACTCTTTCCGTTTGCCTCAAACCGGTTGCCGTCGCTGAGCCTTACGGGTTCGGAAACCTGCCTAATGCTGCTGACAAACTCGGTTGCGTCCTTTCCTGTGGACAGAGATATTTCATATTGGTGCATATTACTCTCCTCACATTGCTTTGAGTTCTTTTTCTTCTATGCTGCTGTTGAGATAGTTATGAGCGATGCTTCCGAGGTTGAGCTTGCGGTAAGCCTCGTCGATTTCTTCCTCGGTGATGCCTATATAATCCAGCGTCTGAGCGGGAGATGAATGATTGAGCATTTTCTGCAAAAGCAGAAGCTTTCGCGGGTCGTTATGGGACATCAGCATTTGGTGATAGCAGAATGTCTTTCGCAAAGTGTGGGTCGACATTCGCATATTCAAATCCAAATCCTTTGCAAGCCCCTTTAAAATCCTGTCTATTGACTGAGCGCGGAGCGGAGAGTTCTCCTTACTGCCGTTGTTGGATTGGCTTCTGAACATATAATCGCTTAAACAGACACCGGGCGTATTTTCAAGATATAAAGTCACGGCCTCTACGACCGCCGTGTTGATCGTTATATATCTGTTCTTCTTTTTCTTTCTTGTGTTACGGGTTTTCTTTTCAAAAACAGGGAAGCTGTCTTTAAAAGTATTGTTCGGGTTGATGATGTCGGAGAACCTTAAAACCCGCAAATCGCTGACGCGGAGGCCGAAGTTGATTCCGACGATGAAAAGCATATTATCGCGAAACCTGCCGTTTGCGATGCAAAACTTTGAGATTCTTTCGATATCGTTCATGCTTTTTATCGGCTCGGCGGCGTGTTCTTCGATGAGCTCGCTTGTTACTTTTTCAGTTGCAGGAGAAATCAAGCCGTCGGCAAGCTTACGGCTTGAACTTCTGAGCGCCGCTATATCTATGATTGTTGCATTTGCCATCGGCTGACACTCCTTTCAAAAAATAAAAATCCAAAACAGCAAAGTCAAGCTATGGAAAAGAGAATCGCGCCCTTGAGTCGCATTCAGGCGTCCCATCCCTCTGAGTATTTCATCTCGTAGTTTCTTTGCCTGTCATTTTGGTCGCTTTCGCTTGATTATCAGCAACTCTTTGCGGCTGTTGCGAATTGGGATGTCGACGTTGGGTACGAATGATGCTGTTTGGGGAGGTGTCTCCCTTCTTATCAAAAATTCACTTTCGCTTACAGCAAAAGCGTATTCGTATGAATACAATTACACTTTGCTGCTTTGGATTTTAAAAAAACCGCGCTATACTGCGCGCAAATCTTCCTTTATCATTTCGGCGACATTTACGCCGAACTTGCGGTTTACGCGCTCGACAATCTTGTCAATGTTTTCCTGTTCAACCATTCTGTAATAGTTGCGGCTGCCCTCTAAAACCTGAACTTCGGATTTATCCCACGGAGTTCCATTCTTGGAATCGAGCACATAATTTGTAAGCGCTGCTTGAAGCTTGCGCTTATTCTCGTGGCCGACGGTTATCTGATTGTCCTTGTTGAGCATAAGCCCGAGATTCCAGTTGGAACCTGCCGAAGAGCCGTATCTTGTTTTCTCGGTGTTGAGACGGAACGGCGCTCCAAACTTATTGAGAGTAGCGATTATCAGATTCTCGGTCTTTTTGAAATCGAAATTGTACTTTGAGGATATCAGAATATCATCGGCATAACGTGTATATACATAGCGCTGTCCTTCATAGTTGCGAAGAGTGTTGAAAAGCGCGTGGTCGACGGGGATCATTATTATATTGGTGAGAGTCGGAGAAAGCGGAGTGCCCTGCGGAAGCCCGTCGTTCAAAAACCCGAGCTCTAAAGCCTTTTTGAGCTCGTCAGCCCCGTGAGGAAGCTTTACGATTTCTGACATCGGATAAACCATTGAACATATCTTAATCGCGTATTCAAGCGTAGTGCTGCCGAAGAAATCAGAGAAATCATACTTGGCATACCAGCGGCTTTCGTTGGCTTGGTGACGCTTCAGAGAATCTATTGTGCTGCGCTTCTTGACATATGCAAACGCCGAAGTGTGATATAAAATTCCGAGGTCTTCCTCAAGGATTCCCTTCAGATTTGTCAGTGCTTCCTTCAGCTCGTACTTAGGGGCATTTATCTGACGGAAGGACGACTTTAAAATTGCACTAAAATCGACCTTTGAAATATCAAAACCCGCATCATTTAAGACAGACTTGAACTTGGACTCGGCGGCTTCATAGATCTGTCGGTGACTTGTCATCTCGTGTTCGGACAAAAGCGGCTTGATTGCCGCCGCGATTTCCTTGCAAACCTTTGAGGAATCGCACTTTATGTATTTGTGTTGAGAGTCGAACGTGCTCTTAAAAAGAGTGCTCATTCCCTTGCCGTGCTTGGGAATATAGAAAGACGTATAGAGCGAAAGTCTGTCCTTTTTGGAAAGCTGCTCATAAGTTTTGTTGAACGCAGCGATTTTGGATAACAAATATCTGGGGCTGAGTATTTCAAGATATTTGTCGGGGACTTTTTCCAGACAGAATGTCCTTGTGTTGGTGATGTTGGCGCTTATAAGTGTGTCGCCCGAAAAATCGCCGTATAAAAAATCTTCCAAAGACATCTGTCGATACATAGGAGGCTGCTTGATTGTAATGTAAACCATATAAATCTCCTTTCTTATAGATTGCTGTAATCTGCATTGGTTCTGGAAGCCATTTCGGTCCACGGGCGAGCTGGAGAACTGAGTCCTTCAGCCGTGTGGGCTTGGTCTTTTACAGCTCTGCTCTTGGAATAACTTTGCTGTTAGTCAGACACATTTATTTTGTTTCTCATCAATTCTAACCTTATCCAACTTACACTGCGACCTTTATTACGAGTGCATTGCCGGATGGGGTGCCTTTGATTTGGGCTCCTCTGGGTATTTTTCGTCTTATCAAATAGGCACTTTCGCTTACAGCAAAAGCTATCCTTGCGGATAAATAACATTACAGCTCAAAAGCCCGGCAGAACCGAGCTCTATGTTTAAATATTACAGACAGTATAATTATTCGGTCATGGGGAAAGCCGTGAGCTGGAAGTGGAACATATCGCAAACCACGAAAGTCTTTAACCCCTCGCCTTTTAGGAAGTTAATGAAGTTGCAAACCCCGAACGCGCTTATTATCCTCACTGTCGGAGCGACGCCGAGTGTTATGCCGCAAGCCGAAACAGGAGCCTCCTCTTTGGCTTCATCGTGAGAGAACTGCATTGAGGCAAGAAAATCCTCTTTCATCTTGTCGTTCTGCCAATCGGCGGCATAATGCTGAGCGAATTCAAGCCCTGTTCTGAAATCGAACATTGCCTTGACGCTTGAGTTATTTAAATGCTGCTCGACAATTTTGCGGCGGAGCTCGATGTTATCGACACAGAGGAAAATATACCCCGACATATTCTTACCCTGCCAACCCTTGGGTTGAAGCTGGATAGTGTCGGCGACATCGGGATTTATCTCGGTGAGAATGTCGGCCAAAGCCTCGGCTTTCGGCCTGCCGATATCCTTTTGCCTAAACATTTGATTGACGATGTTATGCGCCTCAACGTGGTCAAAATCCCACAAAGTGAGATTTGTTACGCCGCAGCGCACAAGATTTTCGGCTACGGTTGAGCCCACGGAACCGCAGCCGACGATATGTATCCTCGAATTGTCATTCTCGGGCTGGAAAAACTCGTGTGATTTGCTTAAGTCCATATTATTCCTCCTATATTTTTTAAGCGACCGCTTCGGACGGCATCAAAAACTCGGCGAGAGTTATGTCGTCATCAAAAGCCTCCTCATCGGTGTCGTCTTCACATTCCTCGTCCTCTTCCTCAGTCTCATCTTCTTCCTCGTCTTCGTCTTCGTCGTCAAAACAGCCATGGTCTTCACAGAATTCAAAGACGTAATCTTTGTACTCCCCGAAATCACCGGATATTTCGCGATAATCGAACCTGCCATCTTTTATATAAATTCCGTCCGAAAAATCCAGATCGTCCAGTTCGTTTCTGAGACCTTCCCAATCGCCGTTGAAACGCATGTAATCGTCGATATCGTCTGAAACAAAGCTGTCTGCATCGTCGCCCCAAAAGGCGTCTACAAAAGCATCGCAGCCGATTTCATCTGAGAAATCCATCAGTTCCTGCCAGTCTTGGATTTCCGAAAACTCTGTCCGTGTCATGTCATACCTCCGTATCAGTCATCGAAACCGTCGAATGAAATGTCCTCGTAATCTGCATACATATTGGCCGGAGCCTTGTAACCCTTGCTGCCTTTTCTCTTTCCCTTGCGCTTTTTCTTGGAGCGCTCGGCAGAAACATCTATGACTCCCGACGCCTTGGGCTTATCGGGAGTTATTGTAAAACCCACGCTCTGCACGGGCTTTTCCGGTTCCTTAGACACTGCCGATGCTGGCGGGGTGTAGCTTCCGTATGTGCCGGAGTAAGCGCCTTTATATGCGCCCAAACCCGAGCCGTAGGAATATGATGTGCTGTATGAATATACCGTCTTCTCTTTTACCTTTTCCTTGGCGTCTCGCAGAAGAGCCTCGACACCGGTGCCGTCGTCGATTACAGAAACCTTGACATCGGAGGTCTCGAAAAGTATATTTTTCGCGAGGTCATAAATCTTGATTGTCTTGTCGCCCCGCTTATTCCAAATCAGGAAAATGTAGAACATAGTATCGTCGAGCTGTGCAAGCAGGCTTTCATAAAGAGTTGTATCGACCGCCGACGGAGTTACGCTCATATTTACATGGGAATGACCCTGCATTCTGAGGTTGTTGAAAACCTCGTCGTCGAGATGCATAAGCCAGTTCTGATATTCTTCCTGATCGGTGTTTACCGCTGCGCCGCTGACCTCCTGCGGATAAACCACGATATCCGAAATGATATACTCGTCTTTATCGGGATCTGCGCCGCGCTTTGCGATGCCGTGCCATGCGACCTCTTTGTCATACTCCCTCACAAGAGCCTGCATTTTAAGCCAAGCTGTTTCGGTAAAGCGAAGCTCGGCAATGCGCTCGACTTGATTGAATGAACGGCTAAAGTTTATCTTTCCATCAGACATTTTGAGACTGCCGAGCGTTTTTTTGAAGTCCTCAACTATGCCTACAAAGATGTCTGGTGTGATTTTTATTATTTTACTCATTTTTCCTCCTATCTCTGCATTAGAACGGAACCGGTATTACTTCCGGCTGATCCTCTGGTATGTCTTCCGGATGATCTTGTGACGCTTGTTCGGTTGTATCTCCTCCCTTTATCCAAGAAATCGCCTCGGCTTGAGTTACTATATCTCCGTTTGGCAGTTCTATGCACTTCGTTGAAGTGTCGTAAAGCTTACTCATAAAATTACATATTACAGTTGAATCACCGAAGTTGAGGCTACGACAAGAAGCCATGCATTGTTCAAATGCTCCGAGATAATTACCATCCGCCATAAACCGGTTAAGCTTTTCGGCATAACCGCCAAGACAATGATAGTACTGGATATGAGGATTAGGCATGTACCCGTCGTATTCAGAACTGAAGATATAATTTGACATACCATCGACACCGCCGCCGATCTTCATCCGATATGCCGCACAAACTCTCAATTTGAGGTTCTGCTCAAGGAAAATCTCACTGATGAGTCGCGCCATATCTTCACCTGAAATCGGACTGCCCCCACGGCAGGTGTAAATATAGCTATTGTGATTTTCTATCATTCTCTGAATGAGACTCTCGTCAAAGTACATCATATAGTCCTTAACTCCGAATGTGATACAGTCATCATCGACGCCTTCAAGGACTAAAGCCTTGTTACAAAGGAAGTAATTCATTATTTCTGAATATTCGCCGTCCTGAGATATCTTTGACTCAATTCCAAGAAGCAGCAAATCCTTTTCGCGCTTTTTCTCGATGCACTCGTGAATCTCCCTATTCAGTTGATCAATACGCCCGTTTATCGAATTAAGATCGCGACTTATGCTTGACTTTCTTTTCTCGTCGATTCTTTTTTCAAAACCACCAAGCAGGTGTTTAATACGGGCAGACTTAAAGTCATATTTCTGAGACATTTTTTCGAGTACCGCGATATACCCATCTATTTCGTGACCGTTATAAAGAGAATGTACGAGTTCAAATTCCTCATCACTCAGCTTGTGCTTGCCCTCATCCTTGGCTTCAAAATACCACGGCAAGAACCTCGGAATCGCTGCTTGAATCGTGTGATATTTTGCCAAGTCTCCGCCATCGACGAATACAATTGAAGACCTTGTAGCCGGATTTACAAAGCAGACAACCATGAACTTGCGCTGCCTAAACATTGCCGTTGTTACATCGTCGCGCTTCCAGTCGCTGTCGCCAAGATATGAAAGACCGTTTTCATACAAGTCTTTCACGCAAGCCTCGTTTATTTCCGAAGAACCACCCATAAACATATGAATGGTCAAGGAATCTATTTCATTATAACAAATTCGGCTGAGTGAGTTCATCACAACTCCACTCATACCGCTCTTGGAGACTTCAGATGACGTAGGAGTTGAAAACGAGTGATAAAGTCTCAAATAATCGTCATCTGAAAACCTCGGAGCTAAAAGAGCCCTCAAAGTTGAGATAAATGAGCTGTCGCCGTTGTAGGTTTCGCCCACAATAATGCTTCCGAAATATGGGCTGGCAATATTGGAATAAAATGGTGTTGACCGAATCATTGCCCTAATCATTTTGTTTTTCCTCCTGTTCTAAAACTATTCGTTTGAACTCTTCAAACTTCGCATCGCGAGCTTCCTTTGCGTTAAAATGCAAACTCCAATTCCTATACATAAAACCCAACCTTATATAGAAATCTGCCGAATGGTCTTCTTTTTGAATGATGTGAATTCCTTCAAGATTTATCAGCGCGTCTTCAAACTCTATATATTTGCTCATCTCGAATTCCTCCTGTTGTATTTTTGGTAGGGGATGTCGGACTCGAACCGACACGGATAAAACCTCGGGATTTTAAGTCCCGTGCGTCTGCCAATTTCGCCAACCCCCCAAATAAAGCCCTCAGTTACGAGGGCTTTTAGGAGGAAAAGAGCCGTCAGGCATTATCGAGCTTGACGACGTTGAAGAGGAAGCAACGGGTGGTGACTCCGAGCTGGGCAAAGGTCTTATCCATATCGCCCGGATTTAAGGGAGCGCCGTCGATGGAAGTCTGTCCTCTGGAATAGTCGATGCCGACGTCTTCGAGGAAGCTGCGGATGGTGGTGTTCTCGTCAACGATGGCGGTCTCTTTCTTCATGTTGTTGCCATAGTTTACCTGAATCATAGATAAATCTCCTTTATGTAATTAAAATTAGTTGAAATTAAAGCCGCCGTAAAATAGTCACGGCGGCTGTTGCTAAACCCGCTCTTGGGCGGGAGAAAGCGTTATCACTCAACAGTAATAGCGCTAATGAGAGTTGTTCTCTCGGCATTAACAGCCTCAAGAACCGTGGGAATCGCCGTCTCAAGCTTCTGGAGGTTGGCGATTGCCGATCCGTACTTATCGGCAACGTAGTTCTTTACGTCAGCGCCTGCGGGAACAGTCAGAGGAACGGTGACGGTTGCAAGACCCGCCTCAGAATGGCCTGCGGAGCCGAAGGTGATTCCGAAAACGCTGACGCTGCCGGGAGTTCCGGGACGCGCCTCAACCTTGAAGATGGGAGTCTTGCCATCCTCGCCTCCCATAAGGGTTAGTGCCTCGGGACGGTACTTCTGAACCCTCTGGATATCCTCCAGTTTGAGGCTTGAAGCGATGACTGCGACATCTCCGACTACTTTGATTGTTGCCATAATTTTTTCTCCTTTATTTCTAAGTGTATCCAGTTAGTTGAATCCACACCCGCCGCGTGGAGGCCGGACCGTTGGGTGCAAGCCCGTCGAGAGACGAGCCAAAAGCAGCTTGCGCCGCATAATTACTTGTAGATTGGGTTGTCTTCGTCGTCGAAAACCATATCTTCATAAGGGTACTCGGTGTAAAAATCTTCGCCGGTTTCGACGTCTTCAAGATACATAGGGCGAAAGACTGGAACCGAAAACTTGCGTGCAAGATATTCGACGAAGTGATTCTTGCAGTCTTCGACAAAAGTGCCGAGGGTATCGGCGTCGTATTCCTCAAAATCCTCGCCGATGACGGCGTCCAGAAAATCCATCGTTGCTTGGTCGAGCCAATCTTCACGCTCGGTGATTACGTCTTCGATTTCATCATCGTCAAGTTCGACAAATTCTTCGCTGTTCTCCTCGTCATCTTCGTCTGAATATGACAGATATTTTTTTAGAACTTCTTTGACGGTTGCTTCGCATTCATCGGCAGAGTTAGTCTCTCTTTCGTAAATGACGGTTTCGTTCTGCATAACATAAATAAACACAGAACCGCTGTCGAATCTCATGCATATCTTAATTCCTCTTTCGTCGTCGTCCGCTATGTTTCCAAGCGCCACAGATCCGAAACACGGGTAGTCTTTTGCGGTTGAAACAGCAACCTTCCACACCTTGTTTGGTAAAATTGAAATCTTAGTCATATTGCTTCTCCTTTGGCTAAAACTAAACTAAACCTTCTGCTGGCAAGTACTCCCCTACCGGCTTATATCTTTCGGAATTGAGAACCTCAAGCAGGCACTCGTATGGGTCTGTCTTGCCGCTCATTACCATCTTACAGATGTTTACCGAAAAACCGCTCACCAAAGCGACGCCGTTTTCATTCTCGCGAATGGGAATCGTGTTCGTTCTTGAGTTGACATTCCAGAAAACAAGCCTCGGGAGTTTGTAACCTGCCTCGGCATACGCTTTACCGATGGTTTCAAAAAGCCTCTCGTTAAAGGAGCCTTTGCAATAAGCCGAATCAAATTCCATGTCGGAAATTATCAGCACATTGCGGGGAATTTCCTCCTGAGGGACTTTATTCTTGACGGCGGTCGAGAGAATGAGGTCGAAAACCGCCTTGATGTTCGTATTTGCTATCTCGCTGTGCAAATAAGCCGTTTGGAGTTTATCTGTGAGAGTTTGGCAAGCGCCGAAGTCTACGAACTGAGGATG
>CANQHZ010000110.1 GCA_947623805.1 uncultured Lachnospiraceae bacterium
ATCTTTAATTACTCTCAATGATTTGTAAAAAGAAATATCATTTTCTCCAAAAGCGTAAAGCCACGGAGTGTCTTTTCTGTCCATCTCATATATTTGTCCCCTGTTCATGTAAATATATTTATTGAAGACTGCTATGCATGAATTGATTTTTTTATCTTCATAATATTCTTTCCCTACAATTAGCGTTATCAAAGAGCTTTCTCTATAAATTAAAAGATTATAATCAAAAACGGCTGCCTTATAATCCTTTGGAAGGGAATAGCAGCTAAAATCAGTTAGAGGATTTCCGTCTTCAATTTTTTTTAATATTTCCTTTTCTTTACGCGCAATAGTAACTACCTTCTTTGGATATTGTGAACCCGTTGCTCCCAAATGTGTAATATTGAGTTCAAACATCTGAAATATTTTTTTCATATCAGCATACCATTCAAGCCATTTATAATCGTCGCGCAAATTACCCCACATTGTTAATGAGATTGTAAGGTTATCCATATCACATTCCTCCCAAACGCTTAGTTCACATAAATGGTATAAAATTAAAAAACACGAGCCACTATAACCGCAAAAAGAACGGCAAGAATAATAACAATAATATTAAATACCCATGTCCATTTATTTCCCAGATTCATAGTATAGCCAAAACCGCTGTGCGAACGCTTAACAATTATCCTTTTATCTTCCCTGTTGAAATATATTCTCCCAGCTATCCAGCCATTATTATGATTATGGGATTCTTCATTTGATTTTTCTGGCTTATATTCCATAATTCTATCCTACAATTAAATTTACATTGTCTATTTTGCCTGTAATTGCATATCCCGTATATCATATTGATAAATGGGCTACAATATTGATAATTCTTAATTATTCACTGAATGATAATGTATCAATATGCAAACACACTTTTACTTGAAAAGAGATCTTATAATAGAAAATATTTGATTCCCCATAATATTGTTAAATGCAACGGATAGTATATGTAAAATGCCCACTTATTAAAGGTTTTATTTTTTTCGGACTTTTTTCCGTTGTAAAATACTGTGATTATAATTCCTGCCGTAATCCATGCGATTATTGCGTAAAAGCTGTGTAACAGGGCATATGGGGATAAAAACGGGTGTGACGCATCGGCGGGCGCGTAGCCTGGCACGTTCAATGCGAAGAAAATAGCGCACATTGTTATCCAGGACAACACTTGCCTTGTTTTGCTGCCTTTGCTAAATCTGAATAATAATGTGGCTATCGGCAGAATCAGGGCGCAATCGCAGAATATTGAGAGCAAGGTTAATCCCGCGACAGACAATATTTTCTGGATTTTATTCAGCCTGCTGTCCAATATTACCAAAATATAAAAGCAGATTAAAAATGTGAACATAACATTCAGCTGAAAATATCCCATAGCCAAAATATACGGTATTTCTGATATTAAAGCGAATATGAACAGACGCTTTGCATAATTTTTCCTTGAGCGGGTGTAGAAATAGCCTTCGACGCAAAAATAGCACATTGTAATAGAAGTAAAATACCCTATATCCTCAAATATTTCATAAACGGCGCTTCCTGGCGTCATTAGGATATGCGCAATGTGGTTAAACGTCATCAAAATGATTGCCAAATATTTTATCTGGTCCCTGTTTAAGATTTTATAATTCTTTTCCATTATGTACAATCTTCACCCCAAAAACCCGCCATTAATGCTTGCGCACTGCCAATCGCCATTGCTTAAAGCTTATTGAAGAATTTCAATGCAAACTAAACAGTTATATATTTTGCAAAAAAACCACGGCACACCCATTTTTCAATATGGTCTATTATTTCTTTTTTTGATTTAGACGAAAACTTTTCCAACGGACAGTCCCACTTGAAATCTTTAGCCAATATCAATAAATATTCCCCATCTATATCGTGGGCAGGATACCACCCTAAATCAATAACCAGATTTGCTTTTTCATTGTACAGCTGTAACAGGTCTTCACTTAATTCATACGCGTCGTTCTCCCCGTGCGTGTCCAAATCGTATTCTGAAAAATTATTATATTCCACCCGCCACCCTGCCTGAATGCGCAATGGCTGCAACTCATAATACATTTTTATCCCCCCATTATTGACGCACCTGCGAATCTATGCCCTAAACACAAATTTGCGTGTGAAAAATAAATTTTTCACACTATCCCATTTGCCGCTTTAGTGGTTCAATATAAATGTGTAAAACTCAATAATCCTATTCCCCAATATCGACATGGGTTCTCAAAAACTCGAAATATTTCTGCTTGTCGCCTTCTCCTTTAAATATTTCCTTTCCCTCCATCATATAAGCCCTGAGCAGATATTCCGTGGCGTTTTTTTCGTCGCCGATTTCCAGACAGCTTTCCCCCAGCCTCAGCATTACAAACGGATTTGCATATCCGCCTCCGCTTAAATTTCCCCGCGCCTTATTGAAACATTCATAAGACTGCTGGTACTCTCCTCTTTGGAAATGTATGTCTCCGATTGCGGCGAGAAACCATACTGTTTCAGAATAAGACTGCTGCGGCTCTGGAATCATGCCAAGCGCCTCATTCCACGCCTGCAAAGCCTCGTCAATTCTACCCGCACTTTCAAGCTGGTTGCCTTTCTCGGCTAATTCGTCCAATTTCCTGCTGACCTCCGCAGTTATTTCATTATTTACTTCGCTGTCCTTCTTCTTCTTTTTAAACAGTCCCATATTAAAATCCTCCATTCTGCTTTTATCCGCTAACATTTTCTGCGTGCTTTGCTCCATAATATCATGACAAAAAATGTAAAGCAATGCTTCTTTTTCTATAATTTACTTATCCTGCAATGGAATATCCTCTGTGCGCAAATATTCTAATGAAGCATAATTATCTTTTTAAGCGCTGGTATATGGTCCACTATAAACGCCCCGAGCAGGCTGACTGAAAACGTAAACACTGTCAATACAGGCACGGAAATAACGGCTGGAAAGGAAACCGTCGTAATCCCGATTAAATTCAGCTTTTCAATCACAAACATATGGAACATATAGATAAAAAATGTGTATCTGGAGAGCCTTGCCCATACGTCGGCATTTTTTATTCTGCTGCCATCAAAAATAGGGCTATATTTGAAAAACACGAAAATCGCCGCACTCATAATCAGAATATTGATTGACGCTGGGCTAAACCATGTATCCACATAAAGGTCTGATGCCCGACATTCACGAATTGTCAAAAAAGGCGTCAGTCCGACTGAAATAATTCCCATTGCGTAAATAATTGTCCGTATTTCCTTTCGTATATCCAAAACGCTCAGGTAATACCCCAGCATAAAATATCCAAAGTTGCCGACTAAAATGTTCATTCCCATACTGTCAATTTTTGCCTGAAATGTCGTTAAATTAAACATTTTTGTTATAAAGGGAATCAAATACTGGAACACAACCCACAATATCAGGTAATACTGCACTGCCTCCTTCTTTGCGCACAACTGCCTTGCAACTGGAATTAATAAGTAAAATCCCAGAAGCATATGGACAAACCACATATGTATGTGACCAAATATAAATCTCTCTACCGCGCCTTTCCAAGCCTGCTCCACAAATTCACCGTGCAGCGCGTCTACAGCCACTCCCTGAAAAGCGTAGAATGCAGACCATATGTAAAATAAAACCAATAATTTTAAAAACCGCTTCCCGACTGCAACATTCTCCCGCTGCGGATTGACAAGAAAAAGCCCGCTCAGCATAAAAAAGACTGGCACTGCAAAACGCGTAAAGCTGTTGTAAATCGTCATAACAACAAAAGCATTTCCGTCCACGTCAACTACGCTCCAATAACTTGCCGAAACATGCAAAAGGACTATGGCAAAGCTTGAAACAACACGCAAAATATCATACCGTACTATTCTACCCATAATGCATTTCCTTTCTCTTTAAATTTGCTATATTATACCATAGATACTAATATTTTACACGCATTTTGGCTTTTTTTGGCTTTTCACACTTTTTATGATTTGCTTATGATTAAAAAATATAATGTCGCAAACATTAGCCCGCTCAGCACTATGAAGAAACGAAGCTGCGTTAAAGCTGCTTCAAAAGTTGCTTCAAATACCGTGAAATTCTTGAATTTGAAATAAAAAAATGATATGATGAAAGCACAAACAGGAAAGGACTAATATATGGCAACTATATACGACGGGGCATTTCGGACAATACTAAATGATTGCCGACAGCTTATTATACCTGTAATAAATGAAATTTTTGGGGAAAACTATACGGGAAAAGAGGAAGTACGTTTTTTCCCAAACGAACATTTTTTAGACCAGCTGGATGACGCTGGCAAGGAACGGATTACGGACACAAATTTTACGGTTTTTGGGAAAGTGCCGAAGAAGTACCATATTGAGTGTGAAAGCAGCCTGCCTGATGGGAAAATCACGATACGACTTTTTGAGTATGATGCTCAGATAGCGCTTGATGAGGGAGAAGTCACTGAAGAAACGCTGACTGTAACATTCCCAAATACGGCGGTGCTTTATCTGCGGACTTACAAAAAGACACCAGATAAAATGAAATACGTGATTGTCACGCCTGGCGGAACGGTTCAATATGATGTGCCGATTATGAAGGTGCAGGCGTACTCGCTTGATGATATTTTTGAAAAAAACCTGCTGATGCTCATTCCGTTTTATATTTTTTCACATGAGAAGAATTTTCCAGCATATAATAGTAATGATCAAAAACTGACAGAGTTGAAGGCGGAATATCAGGGAATTTTAGACAGGCTTGATGAGCTGGA
Organism: uncultured Lachnospiraceae bacterium; assembly: GCA_947623805.1. Taxonomy (GTDB): domain Bacteria; phylum Bacillota; class Clostridia; order Lachnospirales; family Lachnospiraceae; genus COE1. The sequence continues at coordinate 4,779 of CANQHZ010000110.1, forward strand.
ACAGCAAGGGATAATTGGAGCGTTTGACAAGAGGACAATTATAGAGCTTTCGGGTGACGTGATTAAGAAAATCTCACAGAAATATGAGAATGTGCAGAAAGGCATAGGTGATATGATGAGGGGTGCATTAATTGAAACAACTGCAAGGACTATTTTAAATCAGGGCATTAGCCAAAATCAAAGAGAAACAGCGCTTCGTATGTTACAAGACGGTGAATTACCCATTGATAAAATCGCAAAATATTCTGGTCTTAAAGTTGAGGAAGTGGAACAGCTTGCGGGACTTCAAACTGTGTAAACTGCTAAAGCACAGGCGTTTTAGACAAGTCAAAAAGAAAAGCAGGGCTAGTGTGCTAGTGAATATAAGTACAAGATATAGTATGATTAGTTGGACATTATACTATATCTTGTTTATTTGTTCCTTGTTGTGACTGCCCTGCAAGCAAATCGTAAACTGTTCTTTGCCAACTTAAACCTGCAGCTTTTTCATCATATAATATGCGTCCGCATATGTGCCGTCGGCATACTTCATATTGTCTGGAAAGGTACCGTATATTTTAAATCCAAGCTTTTCATATAAAGCTACCGCAGATTTATTGCTTGTGATTACCTCAAGCTCTGCTTGCTCATATCCCGTCTTTTTTGCAATATCCAAAACTGTCTCAAGCACTAACCTTCCAATCCCGCAGCCGCAATATTCTTTATATAAGGCAATAGCGACATCACACCTATGCCTGTGCCTTTTAAAACCTCCAAGGCTCATTAGGGAGCAAGTTCCTATATGCCTACCATCAATCTCAGCAACCATAAGCAGCTCACTTTCACTATCCTTTTTAGCATTTATAAAATCTTTCTCCTGCTCCACTGACAGCGTTACCTCATCAGAATCACGGATCAAAAAAGGCGTTTCAGATGATACAATTTTCAAAAAATCTATTAAATCCTGCGCATCTTTTTCTTCAGCGCTTCTAATAATTATTTCTCTGCCTTTTTTGTCATTTATAACAATATTGTCAACATACATATATGTATTCCACCATTCATAAGACGTTTCTTGTATATATATCTGCCGCGAATCCATCAAAAAAGCTTTAGAAATGTATTCCACGCTCATTAAAAATCGCAGCTTAAATGTCTACCCGTTCATTCTCATAGCTACATCATAAAAAAGTACAATGTCATCTTCCTTCCCGTTTACCAACCTTTTATACACCTTGTCATTCGGGGTGATATAGCTGCCATCGCCTGCTAATAGCAGCGGTATGTCGGAAGCATCATCTTTTCCCCATGCATAGCCTTTCTGGGCAAGACCATTTCTCAGCATTACCTCACCAAGATAAGAGCCGAATATAATCGCCATACTCCATATCTGATTTTCCGTCGGCTTGCTTTTGGAAATGTCATTTGAATAATAATCTAATATTTCCTCCAAAGCCTTTATACTGTCCTTTGAATAGTCAAATTCCTTGCCAAAACTTTTTGCATAGCTTACGGCTGTAGCGCTGTTTTTTTCGGCATTAATTTTGATTTTGTCATTTTGTATTCCGCTATCCTGCAACGCTTTCTCCAAATCAGCTACATACTGCTTCTGCTGTTTTTTCAGAAACGTCTTTACAAAGGGCTTCATAATGAGTTTTTTGGGAACTACGTTTTCCGTAAACTCAATTTCCGTCTGCCCGTCTTTTTCAGCAAAAATCCCCGTCCAGTGTCCACTCATATTGCTGTTTTCCATATCAAATTCCCATCTCTTGAATGGCTTTGATAATGTGACGGTAAAAGTTGTAGGAAAGCCTGCCTTTGTATATTCAACAAACTGATTTTCATTCAATACCTCTATCCTGTCTAAATCACTTCTCCATTGATAATTTTCCAGAGAAGTGACAATGTTCCAAACCTTTTGCACGCCCGATGGAAACACTGCTTTTATCCGTGAAACTGCCATAACTTTTTCCTCCACAAACTAATGTAAACTTAAAACTTCCCAATTATCCTCTAGTACAAAAAGTACGCTATCTTAATTTTACTTCAATCCCAACAAAGCAGGTATATGGTCTGATAACTGTATCAAAATACTTTTTGTCGCAATTAGCAAATTTATTGTCAACCGCAAGCCACTCACTCCACGCTTTATCGAAACAGCCCATTTCCCATATATTTACTAATTCAATACTGTCACTAACGCCAATTAATTCTTTCCAAAGTTTTGGACTCTTGAACATATAATAATCTTCACCAAGCCAACCAAAAAGAAGCTCCTTGGCGTGACCTTCAAATTGATCCTTGATTCCTGGAACGCCAATAAAGGCAACTCCGCCATCTTTGATAAATGGCATAATCTTTTTCTCAAAAAAACCTTTAGTGCCTGCAAAGTAATGATAAGAGTCTACACTGAACAGAGCCTTAAATTGTTTTCTTTCAAAATGAAAATTATTTGCATCTTCACAAATAGGAATTACCTGCTTGTCAACGCCCCATTTGATAAAACGCTCCTTGTTTTCCTCTGAGCTTATCCACAAATCATTTGCATAAACCTTCGCTCCTGTCTCCTTGGCGATTACCAGGCTTGTCAGTCCTTTTCCGCATCCTAAATCAAGGACTAAATCATCCGAATTAAAGCGCAAAGGACATTTGTTAAGCAATTCTTCCAAAATTCTTATACAGCTTGGTCCCATCATGGTTTCTTCTGAAATATACTTACTATAATTGCTGATATCCAATAAGCTCACCCCGCATCTTTACTCTCTTTTTTCGACATATATGCCCTTCGTGTGGTTATCCTTCTCAAAATCACTGGAGGACACTCTTATGAACTCTGTCCCGACAGGATTTTCTATATACTTTAGAACATCTGGATCCAATCTGTCTAAATACCCCAATGTCACCAATTCAAAATTTTTCACGTCATTGGCGTAATCATCATCTTCATTTCCTGCAAAAAACTGCCAGCCGCTGTCTATTTCATTATGCGGTGTCCGCCTGACCATATATCCAGCCTTAAAGCCTTCCTTAGTAATCTTAGTGGAAACTACAGCGCACATATTAAGCATTTCCTTTTTCGCCTTTATTTTGTCAAAATACTTTTTATCCTCCTTAAACTTCTTGATTTTATCTTTGTCAATCTCAATATCAGCGTTTACTTTTTCAATGCTGCTGTCAAAAATTCCCTTGTCGTCCATTTCCGCCTTTAAAATAACTGCCAGCTCCAATATTTCTTCCTCCGACGCTTTGCAACTTGCCTTGACCTCATTAACCAGCCTGCTTCCGCTGTCCCCATAAAGATAAATTGAAATACTACCGTTATTATAAAGGGTTAGTTTGACTGCGCCCATGTTATTTTTATCATTATAAAAAACCATAAAGCTTGACAAACAATCATTTACATACCAGTCAAACTCTGTTCCGTTTTTGCCATTCATATAGTAAATATCGCCGTTTTCCTCTAAGTCTGTTTCCTTAACATCTGGCAGATATTTTTTCAGATTTTCTTTTATTAAATCCTTAATTTCTTTTAAAATTTTATTCATTGGCTTTTCATTGACAGGTTCAGATTTTTTCTTGCCTAAATCCTTGATTCCTTTTAAAATTTTGTTCATTAGTTTTTTTCCTTGCGCTTCATTTTTTTCTATGTGTTTGCGAAACTCTATTCAACAATGTAGAATTTAGAACACATTTCACAATTACCTATATTTATTTTCTGCTTTGCAAATATACTACAATTTTATCAGCCTGCCGTTATCAAAATAATAGATATCTTCTCTCTTGTATCCATATTTGGAATCAGGAATACTGATATGCGGTTCAAAGGTGAACATTGCGACGTCTGACAGTTTTTTACAATTTCCCTTTTCGATATATACTCTGTCATTTTTATCCTTTACAATGGAATGTCCTAAATTTCCAAGAAAATCCAAATTGCAAAATCCCTTTTTTGCAATCAAATCATTCATATAATAGTACAACTCCTCAAATGTCATATTGGGTGCTGCTGCATTAATTAAAGCTTGGTGCAGATATTCCTCCGTCTGAAGTCCGTTTCGCCATTCGAATTTTTTTATTTCGTTAATTTTGTCACATACTATACCGTTTTCAACGACAAGTGTTCTCGCATAATCTCCCCAAATGTTATCTTTTTGAGGACTTAAATCAATCGTGATAATGTCATTCTCCTGTATTGTCCTGTCCGTAACCTTATAATCCCTGCCTGACACGGAAACGGCTGTCTCATCTCCCGCGAAAACAAAAGCCCCAACATCCCAATACCAGAATGAATCCGCACCATTTTTCAGCAAATAATCTTCGCACAATGCCTTGATGTCACGTAAGTTCATTCCTGCCTTAATTGTTTTAGCAATATATTTTATGGTCACCCTGTTTAAATTCTGCATTGCGGAATACAAGCCTATATTATCCATTTTATAAAAGCCCCCTTGCTTTCATTATAAAAAAAGAGTTTCTAACCTAAAAAACCTACTTTAGGAAAATTCTTGCATTTTTTCTAAAATTATGATATATAATAATTAAGTAAAGACCATTTCCCGTCCCCATTGTCCCATTCTTTGAATGGTTGACCGGATGGGTAGATGGTCTTTCTGTTTTATTTTTAATCACGACAGTAAACACTTATCACTTCGTTATTTTTAATAACAACTATCACATCAACAAATTTTGTATGAGTTGAGGAATACAGATTATTAATCTGCCTTTCTATTTCCTCCAAACCCAATGGACATTCTGTTATATCAAATATAAAATTCGGTGATTGATTCTTTTTCTTTGATATTAAATTATAAATTACATTTTTTCCAGAACTTTTAAAGCATTTTAAATCAAACCGTTCACCATCAACCAAATAATCGGGCGTCTGTATTCCTTGTGGATACATTACTTGAGGTACAAGCTCTACTGTTTTGCCATATTTTTTACTTAAAGTCTCCGCAACCTTCCTTTCCTGCTTTGACGGTCTTAGTATCACATGTATTCCATCTACAATATAATTTGTTCCACCAAATATGTACGACATTTTTTCAATAACTATTCCTTTTTTACCGCGCGTTGCATTTATCCAATCATTTGTTATATTCATATGGCTGATTATATCATTAACGTCTATTTTTTACAATTCCAACTCGCCATATTTTATACGCACTTATAAAAATTTCCGTTTAGTAAAACATAAATAAATCCCTGTTGTTTTCAAAACACTCAGGAATACTTTTTTTCCTCTTTTGTAATGATTTACTATAACAAATCCTAAACACAGTTAAGCCAATTAATTACCTGTTACTCCAAATGCTGGATAACCCCTATTGCAGCCTTCGGAAGTACTTGGTAATCCTCTTTGTATTCCCCAAAGATTGCGAATTGGCACTCATTATATTCCCAAGTCGCAATTGCCATTTTTCCGTCATTGTCTTCACGCTGTACCTTTATCAAAATTAACTGTCCGCTGGCAGTTGCGCCCTCCCAATTTTCATCAAGCAATTCATCATATTCAATTTGGGGCAGACTCAGGCTGTTGTTTTTAGATGCCAATAAAGTGCCGTTTGCGTCTGCAATCAAATCGTGGTATGTTATTTTCAAATTATTATCATCTTCTAAACAGTATTCTGCATCTGCAATCCAGTTTTTATTTTCGGGCAGCAAAACTGAAATTCCAAATTTATCTGAAAACTCAGGCAATAAATCAGTTTTTTCAGATATGTCTGGCAATTCATCAGCACTACTTATATCTGAATTTTCTGTCTGACTTTCGCTTTCGGCATCAAACGTGTTATCTGCAGAAGGATTTTCCTCCGCTGCGGAAATACTGTTTTGGATTGTCATATCATCATTTGCATCAGTCTTGTTACGACTGCTGCCGCACCCAAAAAGAATACCGCATAAACAAATAATGCTTGTTAATAAAAGAATTGTCTTTTTCATATAATACTTTCCCTCAAAATGTTACTACACTATATTATCACAGCCACATTTACCTTTCAATCTCTCCATCAAATAGACGTTTGCAAAACTCCGCTCGACAACGTAGAATTTAATCAAAATATATAAAATAAACGATGTCTCGCACGCAACTTGTTGCATTAGTGTCTCAGCCGCGTTTTTATATATTTTGACTAAATTCGGACGGTTTAGAAAAGAACTTAGTATTTAAAAACGATTTTTCTTCCTTTCATATCACTAAAAATCCGTCACATCAAACTTTCTTTCCTTATAATAAAACTCCCTGTCGGCATCCGTTATCTCCCTGACGACTTTACACGGATTGCCCGCTGCGATTAAATTGCTTGGAATATCCTTTGTGACTACGCTGCCCGCGCCGATTACGACATTATCGCCTATTGTGACGCCTGGCAGGATTACGACGCTGCCCCCTATCCATACATTATTCCCTATTGTAACAGGAATCCCATATTCATACCCTGAATTTCTGCTGTCAGGATGGATGGGGTGTCCTGCGGCGTAAATTGACACATTCGGCGCAATTAAAACATTATCGCCAAACGTCACTTTCCCGACATCTAAAATCGTGAGATTATAATTGGCATAAAAGTTTTCGCCCGTTTCAATGTTCCACCCGTAATCACAATGAAACGGCGGCTCAACCAATATGTTATTTCCAGTTTTGCCAAATAGCTTTTTAAGGATTTCGGGAATCCTTTTTCGTTCACTCGGCTTTAACATATTAAATTCATAGATAATCTCTTTGCAGGCATCTCGCTCAGCGTCAAGATTATCCATCCATGCTTTGTACGGCAGACCGTTTAACATTCTTTCTTTTTGGTTCATTTTGTTTTTCTCCTGAAATTTTGATTTAATTCAGTTACTGTTAATGTTTTATCCACTTAATAAATGCGGTTTTGTCCTCGCTGTTATATCCCGCTTTTCTGTAAAAATTCAATGTGCTTTCTTCCTTAGAGCCTGTAAGCAGCATCATCTTATAGCAATCTTCCTCCTGCGCAATCTTTTTTGCAAAATTCAAGCATTGCGTTGCTAATCCTTTTTTTCTGAATCTTTCGTCAGTTATCACATTTTCAATAAAAGCATACGGCTGTTGATTGTGAGTCAGGTTTGGAATGATTACGCAGACACATGAAGATACAATTTCCCCATTTTCCTCGGCAACAATCACATGATGATTTTTATCCTGAAAAATCTCATTCCAAATCTGCAAAAGCTCAGCCGTCTTTTC
>CANQHZ010000111.1 GCA_947623805.1 uncultured Lachnospiraceae bacterium
GAAAAAACGGTTTCGCAGATTTCATCTGTAAAATCTTTACTTTTGTAACTGCTACTTTCATGGACATAACCGTATTCGCAGAGCAGCTTATGGAACATATGTCCCATGACTTCACCTGCTTTTTCTCCTCCTGTTAAATATCTCAAATTATCCATGCGCTCCAGCTCCATATCCAGAATGTCAGATATGTCAATGTGTATTACCTGCTGCTTTATCATCTGGATAATGACTGCCATAAATATTTTCCTTACCACGTTGCCATATACCATGTTTGCATATCCTGTGTCCCTAAAACACAATCTGTCATGTCCATACAGCTTTGGAAGTATCTCGTTTATCTCATCATATTCCAAAGAATACATATAAAGCGGCCAAACTGCGCCAAACATATTCATCATGCGTATAAGATGCCTTTTTATGCTATATCTGCTGTCCATAATGCTTTTCTCCAATCTGTGAATTTTGAATATACCTTGCATTACAGAAGTCGCCTTTTTCCTCACTCCATACATATTCATCGAACCTTGAGAACCTCTTAGACGAATCAAAATATAAAATGCCGCCCTGCATGCCTTCAGTGTCGAGCGGATCTGCAAGAAGCTCACTGATATATGCAAAAATCAGGGTTGCAGCAAGACTGTTTGTCGCATAGTGCTGCGGAAATGCATTGTTTAACTCCTCGCAGCTCATTTCCGTTACAGGCTTTCCTATCTCCTCCGACAAATGTTTAAAATGCCAGAACCTGTCCGGCGACTCAATCCTGCCTGATTTCTTTTTAGCAATCACAACTTCGCCGCAGTGCTGCTCGTTTGCAGAATCAATATACAAAATGGTTTCAATGTTATTACGCTTGGTAAACCACTCTGACATAACATTCCTTGCCGCATGATTGTCTACGGCCCCAACCAGTATGTCAATATCTGTTGCGCCATAAGTAATGAATTTCGAACCGTAGGAATGCATCCGGTCAAACACATTTTCAAGCTGGTATGCTTCAGTGATATACTCAGGGTATGATATTATCTCCACGCCAAAGCACTGGCTCACCTTTTCCCCCAGTGCGACAGCCTTGTTCAGCCCCACATCTTCAAGCTCATACGGCTGCCTGCTGATGTTTTTCATTTCCACGGTGTCGCCATCCACTATGGCTACCGACACTGTTACGTCATATCTTGAAAAATCCACCAGAAAACGCCCAAGCTGTGCTACAAGGTTTCCTCCAGTGCCGCCTGTACCCACTACTACTATGCATATCCTCATATAAATCCTCCTTACCGCCTCTTGGCTGAATGCAAAAATGCTTATAATGCGCCCGCAATTTATGCAGCAGGCACACTTTTCCCTCAGATTCAGCAGGGATGCAGACTGCCTGCCCCTGCTGATTATAACTGCCAAATCAAGCCGTCATGCCATACGTATTTTGGCAATATTATCTTTTCTCCATAACTTTAATTTTCCCGACGAATCACATACGTCAAAAATGTCTTCTAAAGACAGCCCTATAAAGTTTCCGCCTGTGCCCGCCCTGAGCACAAAGTCCTGCTCGGAGCTGTCAAACCTGCCTATAACACCGTATATTCCCTCTCCTGTTTCGTTAATGTTATCTTCGGATGAGAAAAAGGCATTAAAGGCGCCATGCGAATGTATCGTGCCGATGCGCCAGTAGCCTGACTGCACCTGCGGGCTTATCTCAAACTCCACGCTGCCTGGCGACACCTTCTGCTTTGGAACATAAATAACATATTTTTCGCTTGCAGGATTCCACAGCAGAAGCACCGCGGCTTCTGACGAATATTTCTCATAAACCCTGCCGAAAAAATCCCTTATTCCTTCATATACATAATAAGGAAGCTTGGGAAGCCTGAAAGCAAACTCCCCGAAGCCGTTTCCGTCCGTAGATGCCTTTATATAGGCAAACGGCGTGTCGCTTATCCTGTATTTTATCCCTCCTTCATCGGAAAAGGATAATGCTCCCCTTTTAGAGCTTTTTATCATGGGAATTATGATATTGTTCTTTTTGTCATATTCCAGATATGTCCTTTCCTTTGAAAACTCCGGATACATTTTTTCAAGGAATTTCTGCACCTCGTCGGATGCCACTTCCTCTTTTCCGCCAAACATTTCCGGCGTAAGCTGATGCCTTTCATATATCAGTGAAACGACCGCATTTGTGGGAAACAGTTCCTCCTTTTTTGCTGCGGGCGCCACAAATTTCTTTTTATATGTAACGCGCACACAGTTTATGTTTTTGTCGCTGTTTACATACAGCCTGCAGTGTCCTCCTTTATATGTGTCATCAAGCGTTTCTATATAACGTATCAGGTCATTTGACGTAATTTTTACGTCTTCCTCATCTTGGCTGTCACCAGCTTCGTCATCGCTGATTTCCTCAAGCATACCGTCTTCCGCGCCTGCCTCCTCATCTTCCTCCTCTGCTTCTTCCGGCAGGTTTTTCTTCAATGCTTTCAGGTAGTCCTCCTTTTCTACCGTATGCACGCCGTCAATTCCCAGAATAACAGAAAACGGGAATTTAAGGTTTTCTATCTTTCCTCCGTTTCCCGTGCCAAAGAGCACGTTTATCCTGTCCCCGTCCTTAAACAGGTCAACCTCAGTACCTGTCTGGACCTTAAGATACTCTGAGATTTTTTCATAGGATATTTCATTAAGCCCGTCTGTAATCGATGAGATGTCAATATTTTTATCACCCATGACTATCTCCAGCTCATCATTAACCGTAACCATGCCTTTCTTGACATCGCCATATTCGGGACGTACAAGCACAAACCTTTTCTCATCGAGTACTTCCAATGTGAAATTTTTCAGGAAGGGCTTGTCAGCCGTCACTTCTTTGAGTATCTCATTTTCTGTCATTTCAAGACTTGATATATCCCCTTCTATGACGATTGGCTCGAAATAATCGCTGTATACCGTAACCGGCAGCACATATCCCTTTTTTTCCGTTTTTTTGGGTTTCTTCTCTTTTTTTGTTTTAGCATTATCTGCCGCCTTTTCCTCTTTCTTTTCCGGCAGATTAACATTTTTAAACATTCCTCCAAATAAATCATCCATGCTATTTTCCTCCTTAATTTACATATACAGCAAACTGTTTTTCCAAAAGACTAAATTTCCTGTCCCTGCTTTCTACAAGATATTCCTCTGGGAATGAATCCCTGTCCTGTAAATCTTCCAACAGCCCCCTCTGCAGATGAAACTCATCCCTGCCTTTTACACTGACGTCTATACGGTAATAGTCGTCATTTACTTCTGAGCCAAAATACTGGTAGATAACAGGTCTTAAATCCTCATATCTGTTGAGGATAGGAAATTTTACGCTTCCCCAGCACACCTCACCGCTTTCACTGACATTTCCAAACGGAAATCGGTAAAGCTGCGTGTCGCTGTCCAGTTCATCCATGGAAGCACATTTCGTGGCATATACCAATGTCTCTGACAATATCCCCCTCACCACTTCAAAATAAAAGATAAGCGGCGGATATGGTATTGTGTAATTTTTGCCATGATAGTTAAGAACATTCTTATGTCCGGGTATAAAAAAAACAGCACTAAAGATTTTGCTGTTTTCTCTCTTTCCCAGATATAAGCCGTCAATGCTCTTTAAATTCCTGCAGCCTTTAGGCGGATTACAGTACAGTGTTTCATCATATAAACCTGCGATATCCTCTCCGTTTGACTGTATGATTTTTACGAAATCCTCCACGGTTATCTTTTTTCGGACTGCCGCGCCGTAACTGTCTGTGCACTCACACAGTACAATCCCGACATTGTTTGAATCAATTTTAAATACAGCTTCCATTTTTCCTCCCTTAAAATAAGAAACATCTTTTTTGTGCATGGCTGCACTTTTTTACATCATACGGAATCATCCTGCCCATTTTATAGCAGTACTCAGCCCTGCGCAGCAGCGGTTCAATGTTGACAATAAGCCACTCAAGCTTTTCAATCGGGATATCCATTTCGTACAGTTCCCTTACCGTGCCTGCGCCGAGTATGTCAGAAAAATTCATCTCAAGCCATTTTTCAAAGCTTTCGTCGCTGCAATTTTCTGATATGCTTTCCATAACTTTTGTAAAAAATTTTTCTGTTTCTGACTTGTTCATAAGCCATTCTCCTCCTTTCCTTTCAGAGCATAAAAACACCAGCATTAGAATGCTGATGCATAAGCTCCTGTTTGTGTAATAAACTACTGCGTCCCGCAAAAAGCAGGAAAACATAAATTAAATAAGTTACTGTGGAAGTATAGCATAATAATCCAGTTAGTTCAATATTTTTTATCTTATAAATAATCTGCCATGAATGGGTTTGCATAAGTCAACCTAAAACAGAAAGGCATCTCGTTTGAGATGCCCTAAGCTTCAGCAACCTAATCTTTATGGCGCAGATTTTCTTTTGCGTTTTCCGCATCCAGTATTTCCCTCAGCCCGTCAAAATTGTAATACCTGTAAAGTTCATCGTCTTGATTGACAACGGCAACTTCCCTTCCTGAAACATGCTTCTGCCATTCAGACACGCCCGGATGGATGATAAACCTCCCGCATATTTCGCTGTCTGGAAATTTATCCTTTAATGCGTCATCCACCCTGCCATTTACAATCGACCAGTTTTCATTATGCACATTTACCCTGTATGCATGCTTGCACTCAAACAGGTAAAATCGTTTTTTGCGTGTATCATCGTTGCCTGCAATTACTATGTCTACCTCATAATTGTCTGCTTCCTTTGATTCGATGTAATAGATTGCATCGGCTGGCTGCTTTTTAAAATACAGGTCAACCATGCAGTTTGCCTCGTACACAAGACCGAGAATGCTTCCCATGTTGTCATATGATGGGAATACCGTCTTTATAAACTGGATTGTTAAGGAAGGATTGACTATATATGTCTTATATCCCTTGAAAATTTCATCCTGAATGCCCTCCATCTCATTCAGCAGATTAGGGATTTTCACCAATACGCCGATACCGCACAGCAAATCCGCTACCGCGCGTATGTCACTGGTGCTTACTGTGGCACCTTCCAAATCAATTCCCAGCCTGTCCAGTGCAATCTGCGTGTCAACATTGTCCCTGTCCTGAAGCAGCTTGGGCTTATTCCTCATCAAATCCCAGATTGCCCTGTATAGTAACGTGTAAATGATGTTTGATATTTTTGTGTCATCAAACAGCGGACGGTAATCCCTGACATATCCCTTTAGGTTGGCAATAATTGCCGCTTCAATATAGTCCGCCATCGTATGCTCGTTATTTATTACATAACTCTCAAATATTCCACCCTGCGTAAGGTATGCGTCACAAGTGTCCTGATCCATTGGCTTTGCATATATCCTGCAGTATTCCAGAAACGACATATGCGTTGTATGAATCGTGATTGCCCGATGGATAAGCGGTCCCGTCTTTAGGGCCTCAAGGCTTATTGATTCTGTTCCGGTAATAATGACTCTCCTGCCATTATTGGCAAGCGTATACAAAAAACCGTCTAATTCTGATTCTTTTCTGCCATCAATCCATGTGTACTCGTCCAGGACAATGATTTTCTCAGCTCTTTCCGAAAGAATACGCATAACATCGCCCGCAGACGTATGGATTCCCTGTTCCATGGTAATGTATACGGCATCCCTGCCTTTTGCTGCCTGAAGGACTCCGACGCTTTTTCCTGTTCCCCTCAGTCCGCTTATGATAAGCACCTTGCTTATCGAGGAATCCATGTACTTTTCCACTTCCGCGACAAAATCACGCTTTTCCCATGTGCTGCTTACTTCATTATCAGCAAGGTATCTTTCATAATTCTGCCTGTCAATTATTTTCATATATAGCCTCCTCTCAAGGCACCGCTCCGCGCCATAACGGCACGAAGCGTCATAAGCCATAACGCTGGCAATAAATCCTTCATTGACAATATTATTATCTTTATCCATTATATGTCTTTGTCAGAGATTTTGCAATACGCGCACAGCCTGCCTTTGGCATAAATGCCTATTCCTCATTCTTTTCCGGTAGCTCAAACCACCTTAATGTATGACAGTAGCCATTGTTTTCATCTTCATACAGACAGTCCACAAGGACTATGTCATTGTCAGAATTGGCAGCCTCTGTCAGTTCGCTTAAAGGAAAGCTCCATAATAGCTTCAATAGCTTCATCCTCACTAGAATCATATTTATCCATATATGTCCTGACTTCTGAAGCATACTCCTGTATTTTATCCTCTGATAAATCTGGAAAATTCTCCCTGATATAATCTGCCGTACACTGGCACTCATAATATTTATGGACATTCTGCATATCAATGACGCTCATTTCCGCTTTGCTGCCATTCTGCAGCCTAAAAATATGATTTCCCATTCTTAACCTCCTGTTTCCTATCACGCCTAATCGGTGCATACATTATGTTTCTTACGGATTTTGTCCTCCAGCTGGCACAGATAGCCATGAAAGACCTTACTGTCGCTTCCACGCGTATAATAGCTGTATGTTATAGAGCTGCCGCATTTAAAGGATATATTTGCAAGGATGTCATTTATCCAGCCCTTGGTCCTTATCGGAAGCTTTATACCGTTTGCCTTAAACAGTTCGAGAATAAGACTGTTTCCGTTGTCCATTTTGATATTTTTTACCGTTTGCCGGTTAATTATATCGTTTTCAGCCTCCAACAGCTGTCTTTCAAACATTTCCCGCCGGCTTTTTTCTATTTCCATACATTTCTGTATTCTTTCAAGCTCCTTTTTCCGCTCAGCTTCTTTATGTTCCTGTTTTATTACACGGGAATACTCCGTATAATGCTCCGCAAGTTCATGATGTCCCAAAGCCCTGACTGCCTCGATATATAAGCGTGGAATATATCTGTGATTATTTTCACACAGCTCCAGTGATTTCAAAAAACCGGATTTATCCATATAGACAAGGTCCTCATTAAGAAATTCCAGTGTATCAAATCCGCAGTATGTGCGGAACTTGAAAATGACTTCTTCAATCTCAATCCACACATTATAAATGCTCTCATTTTGGATTTCAAGATAAAAACCCCTGTGCTTTTCATTTCCTGAAATGATTTCCAATGGACAGATTTTCTTATAACGGCATGTAACCGTATTGCCGTCATTTTTGTAGCATAATACTTTTTTTCTCTGAATATTCCTGTCGTATTCTTCTTTGTCGATGTCAATTAATTCTGTTTCAGTAACCATATTTGATTTTCCTCTCTTCCTTTTTGATGATGTACATCTTTTAATATTTTTCTTATTTCTGACATATAATACTACATTTCCTGCTCCCTCCTTTTGATTTCGGCAAAAAAACGCATGCGCAGAAAAACCACGCATGCGTTCCACAGCCTGTATGCGGCATGTAAAGCCTGAATATTTCCCATAGGGAAATAAAACATAAGATTTTTTTAGTTACGTTTTGCACAATAGCATAAATGCGCCACATAAATCAAGCATAAAAACAAAGACAGGGCAGCCGCACTTAAAGTGCGTCCGCCCTGAATGTGTTTTACGGCTCATATTCAGCCTTTAAATAGGAAGAGTCTGCTAACAGATTTTTAAGAATGTTGTAAATAGGCTCATTAGGGCAGCCTATTATTATGCCCTTATCTGTTTCAGCCAGGCTGCACTGCCTTATGCTTTCACTAAATAAAGGGGAACCGTCTTTTAAATCGTTATACTCTTTCCACGCATATCTTTTATTCTTTTCCTCATCGCTCAGACGGTGGAAATTTTCCTCATCCGGCTTGTGTGGCTCTTTGACTTTTCGGCATTTACCGTCAGTATCCTCTTTGCAGGAATTGGAAGCTAACAGTTTTTTTATCCTGTCTGTCGTTTTGTCAAGAAGTCCCTGCAGCATGTTTTTTTCATCCTTTTTGTTTTCGGCCCCACGCCTTGAAGAATCTGGTTCATAATCATACTCATCGTACTCATCAAAATCATCATATTCATCAGCACATATGTCTGTATCCGCATCATCTTCTTCCATTTTTATTTTAGGCATGAGGCCATTACAAAAAGATACTTCAGGTAATGGAATGCCAAACATATTAAGCTTTGGCAGCTCTGGAAGTTCATTTTTGAGCCCGCTGCCATCTTCCGTTTCGGCAATGTCTTCCATCTGTTCGTCATCTTCATCCACATTGGAAAAATATGTTTCATCATCTTCTGTGGAAAGCTCAGGTTTGGGAAGCGCTGCTTCATGCACGTCTCCCGCCTTTATTACAGGAAGCTCAGGAATATCGCCTATCGCCGCAGGCAATGGCGGCAACTCATACGTCGTTAATGTCCTCACTTTGCGCGTTCCGTCAGGAGCAGCCTCTTTAAATTCAGCCGTTTTCTGTGCTTTCGGTTCATCGGCGCAGATTGTCTGCAGTTTTTTGTCTGCTTCAAGCTTTGGCTCAGAACCATTGAGCATTTTATATATGGCTACCACGCTCCCGCATAAATCCACGCTGTCTGCACTGTCGCGCATTCCTTCCATTACGGATTTTACCGCATCCACCAGGGAATTGACCTTTTCATCACTGTAGCGTCCTGATACTTCGCTGATTCTGGATATATATTCTGCGTTAGCGCCTTTAACAGTCATTCCGTTCTTTGCTATCACCATATCAACGGCGCACCTTATCATATCATTTGAGAAAAGGCGTATCGACCTGCCCTTGCCTACAAAATCATCAATCTGCATAAGGCATCCGCGCAGATTGCCCTTGAGCATATTGTCAATAAAATCAACCGTAAAGCGGTAATCATTTATCCCAAGAAGGGTTTGTACGTCTTCTACAGTTATATGCTCCGACTGCATTGACATCTGTTCCAGCAGCGAAAGCATATTCCTCATGCTTCCATCCGCATATGCCGCAAGCATATGCATCGCATCATCATCTATGCTAATGCCATATTTATGAGCTGCGTCCGCTGCCTTTTCCTCAAGTATTTCCTGTTCAATGGCTCCAAACCTGTAAATCGGCGCTCTTGAACGGATAGTTTCAGGCAGCGCCTTTTCGTCCGTCGTACAGAGCAGGAACATCATATACTCCGGCGGCTCCTCCAGGATTTTTAACAGCGCATCCCACGCCGCAGAAGTAAGCTTATGGCACTCGTCAATTATTATAATTTTTCTTCCTGATGCCGGAATAAATCCCGCTTCCTCTTTAATTTTTCTTGCGGCCTCAACACCGTTGTTTGTGGCTCCGTCAATTTCTATGACATCGGCATTGGACTGGGAGAGAATGCTCCTGCAGCTCTCACATTCAAGGCATGGATTTCCGTTTTCATCCTTATTTCCGCAGTTGGACGCCAGCGCGATTATCCTCGCAATCGTCGTCTTCCCACTCCCGTATTTTCCGCATAAAATCATCACGTTGAAAAAACGGTTTCTTATTGACTGGTTCCTCAGATTGTTTATTACATACTTCTGCCCTTTAACATCGTCAAATGTGTGTGGACGTTCCTGTACATGTATCATTATTGATTTACCTCCATAAATGCTTCGGGAGTCACTATTTTCATAAGCAGCTCCACATAATCGTTTTTATTGTACTTTCCCTTACGGCTGCACATTTTTATAAGGCGTTTTGCCTCGCCTGACAGATACAGCAGCTCCATATCTGTATATATGCCTGCAAGCCCGTCTATCCTTCCTGCCAGTATGCTGTCTGCTCCAGATTGCACCTTTAAAGCTTCCATAAAAATATGTGCCAGCATTCCGAAATAGGCTTCAAGCCTCCATCCACTGAACGCCTCCCCAGGATTCTGGGAATCCTTTTCCCTAATTGCATGGGATGCTGCAAACAGTCTGCGCATATCCTTTCTTTTCTCGACTCCCAATAGCAGATTTATGACAGGATTTGCTGCCGCCATAAATTCACTGTCGCCCGCAGCTTCCATATAAATTCCGGGCGCGCCCTGGCTTGCAAGAACCGCTGCAATATTTCCGTCGCCGTATCTGCCTATCATGTCCGCAAGGGCAATTTCCGGAAATTCTATGACAATACACCTGCTCATTACGGTGTCAAGGAGCTTTTTATGGCATACAAGCAGCACGGTCATGCGCCCGCAGCAGTCCTCAAGCAGCTTCAGCAGCTTATTCTGGACATATTCCGACATTTTATCGGCATCATCAATAAGCACGACGCTTTTGCCTTCAATGGAATATTCAGCCATCTCGCTGATTTTTTCAATCATGTCTGCATTGATTATCCCATTTTCAGGCTGAATCTGAATAAATTTCAGCGACTGCGTAAGCTCCTCTTCGGCAATGTCCAAGTCAGACGCGGCAATCTTTCTTGCTGCCATATACTTTCCCATGCCTTTGTTTCCTACCAGTGCCACATTCGTTCCCTTCGCCTTCATTCTGGAGCTTATGGCACTATATGTCCTTTCGTGCATAAGCATCTCATTCAGTTTCATCTGTTTCTCCCTTCCTTCTGAAAATCCTGCGTTCAAGAGCCCACGCGTCAATCATTTCCGTCATGTTGCACGGATATGTCTTGTCATACCTGTCAAAGTCAGCCTTAAATCCTCCCATAAATAAAGCAGTATCCACCGCTTCACAGACAATCTTTGCCTCTGCCGTTCCCGGCTTGGTTTTACCGCCCAGACATTCAAAGATATGGAAAAGCTCAGCACGGCTTCTTCTGTCAAACTTTCCAATGCTTGACGTCTCCATTATTCTTATGATGCTGCAGGCATAGCTGCCAAGCATATAAACATCGGGCGGATTCCTGTAAAAAATTCCTCTCTGCTCCAGCAAATCAACCTTGCAGATCTCACTGAGCAGTGCGGCGGTTAGGGCAAGGCTTATGTTTATTTTTACGGGATTAATTACGCACAGCGAATGGTATACCCTCTGTGCGCACTGTGCCGTATAGACAAGAAGCCCGCCAAGATACGCGTATGCGCCGCCGTCATTTAGCGGAAGCCTTTCCATCATACTGACTGATGGCGTGAATAATTCATCAATCAGGCTTTTATATGGCTCCCTGATGTATTCCATTACCTGGCTGAAAACATTATCCGCTCCTTCCTTAACCGCGTCAGATATGGACTCCACATAGTCTGTCACTTCAAAGTCCGCTGCCGGCTCCATCCTGTCAATGGTGATATTCGGCTTTCCTTCATACGCCGTAAAATGTCCCTGCACCATGACAACGCTTCCTGCATATTTTTCATATTCAGGATTGATTTTGTCGCCCCATATTCTGGTGTCAATCGTTCCGGTCACGTCTTTCAGCACAACCCGCTGCCAGCAGCTGCCCTCGCCGTTCATTGTGTACTTGATGCTTTCGAGATAAAACATCTCAGCCAGCTGCTCATTCGGCGTCGGTCTTTTTTTGCCAAGGTCCCGGATAAATACTGTCTTCTTCAATCTTCCGTCTTCAAGACGCTGCATTTTATTTTCCTCCTTTTCAATGCGGTAACAATCCTACAAAAGGACACAAAAAAACGCCAATGCATCAAAGCATCAGCGCTGTTTACCTGTGGCTGTATAGCCTGCGTTCCTATCAGGAATGTTACATAAATTAATGATTACTCCGTGATATTAACACAAATATAAAGTTTTAACAATAAGCAAATGGAATATTATTATATGTATTAAAAGCTAAAAGAGCGGGTATTCTTAAAATTCCCCGCTCTTCTTATAGCCTCTTATGCTTTTATCCTTTTTCCTTACATAAATATTTCCATTACAAGCATAGCCCCAAGCTTAAAACCATATTCAAAGTTTGCCAACTCTGTCATTTCCTCATACTTAAATATGTCTTTATTCCACAGGTCAAATCGTTCCCTGTCCTCCTCCGACAGTGTTTTTGAAAAATAATCCCTTTCACTTCCAATTTTATCCGCAAGCGGACGGTAATCCGCATCCGTCGGGATAACTTCCTCGACAGGTATCCGTTTCCCATTATA
>CANQHZ010000112.1 GCA_947623805.1 uncultured Lachnospiraceae bacterium
TTTACTCTGAGGTATCTTTTTATCAACCACCTTCCTTGGAATTCCCTATATTTGAATTATACAGGAAGCTCCTTTTTCGATTTTGGGCAAACAAAAAGCACCCGCATATTTTGCAGATGCCTCAAAAACCCATATTTTGCATAGCTGACGTATCCCAAAGGGTATTATACATAATTTTTTGATTACCCTCGGAATATACCACAAAGGAAACGCTAAATCAACAGTAACTTTGTGCGCATATGTATTTCAGCGTTTCTATCTGTGCTGATGGCTGCGCCTGGATATTCTGTTTTTAACAAGTACAGCCTTTATATTTCTTCTCTGGTAATATATTAAGCCTGAAATTGAAAGAAATATAATCATAATACACATAATTGACTGCGGCAGGTCCGATTGAAGCACACTTGGTACATGTACGCTGCCTTTACAGATAAGAGCCGTAATTGCTGCGTTATATAAGAATAGAAATAATATTAAGGCAGATATAGTGGCTGTGACTTTCTGCCCTTCGCTCTTTACCACATAATCATTTGCGGCCGCTTCCAGTTCCTCTTTTGACATATCTGTACATGCCACAGTGAATGCGGCTGGCATATACGGATTTTTCAGGTATGTATCATATGAGCTGATTCCTTCCTCTTTCAGCCTCAACATTATGGATGTAAGCAGCTTGTCCCTGTGCTCATCCAGCAGGCTATACTCACATTCATATCCGGCAAGCGCCCTCAAATCAGGCAGCGTAATCATGGCATATAAATTGCATTCCGCCACTGCCTCTTTGCGCTCCAGCGCCTGCTCTATGATGTCAAGACACTTAAAATAAAGAAATTCCGTTGCGTTTTCAATAAAAAGTCCGCTGTTAAAATTTGATTTTCCCCGCATTTTTAATTCTCCTTCCTGTATGCAGATTAACAGTATGGTAGGTTAAAAGAGCAGGATGTGTCAATAGTAAATATTAATGTAACTTCAACTTGTAAAATACAGCAGCTTTCCGCGTCCTTCATTCTATCTGTCTTTCAATCGTACTTTAATATAATCTATAACAGAAAATATATTACGGCTTTCTTCCAATCAGCCTTATGATATCCTTTTCATATGAGTCTGGGTACAGTTCTTTTACCCTGTCATAAATCCTCTGCCATGATACTCCTGGTTCTTCGCCGTATGCAGAAGTCACCAAATCATACCCCCAGACAGCCTCCGGCGGAAGCATTACGGATACAGACATGCCGTATTTTTCTCCGCGTCTGTTCTCACGCCTGCGAAAATCCGCTGTAACGAGATATAGATTCATCTGAAGATTGGTGATAATTCCAGGATAATTCTTTGCGCCCTGCTTCCCAAAGCCTGCCTTCTTTTTCAGCTCTGTGGATAAAATTTCGTCCTTTTTCCAGACAACATCGCCACTTTCATCCTCATCCATATAAAAATCCATTATTAGCTTTTCCCTGCGGTCTGCAAGCCCGTCAGCCCATCTCGCATCAAAATCATAACCATCGCGCCTTGCGTTTGCAAAATACGGAAGCCACTCCCTGCTTATAAAACCTGATTTTTTGTCAAAAAACTTTCCATATGCGACCTCCCTGCTGCGGGCGATTATTTCCCGCCACTCCCAAGGATCTTCTTCCACAATGCCTGTCCACCAATAATCCCGCGATACGTGCTCCTCGGCGGAAAATCCTTCAGTCTCATTTGCAAACAATGGCAGGAAGCCTATCTCGTTTATCCAGTTTACCAGCTCTTTCCATGTACGAATCCTATATGGATTGTCCCACTCCAGTCCTTTCATAATCCAATTCTCGCTTTCATTATATAATTATGGTATGAAAAAAATGCGCAGATTTCTACGCACCTTTCCATAAACTGTCATATTGTATTTCCTGCATGAACTTTTGTATGTTATTTTACAAGCATTTCCCCTCGCTCTGCAAACCATTCCTGCAATGTATCCATGCTGACTTTGACCGCTCGTGCAATTTGTTCATCCGACAATCCCATATCTCGAAGTTCATAAGCTGTTTCTTTTGCCTTTTTCATCTCGCCCACGGAAATTCCTTTATTTAAAACACCCATACTTAAATTGCACATGCTCTGCACCTCCTCGCTCATTTCCCTGCTCACACTGATTTTAAACTCGTTCTGCAATGCGTCCAACTTATCTTCATAGCTGAGGTTTGTAGAGAACATCTTACTCAAAAGCCGAATCGCATTGTCCTCACTATTTTCTCCCTTGCGTCCAAGCCGCATCACTACGACCGTCATCAGGTCATAGTCCTTTTTCTCCTCGTTGAAACTTCCTCTCAGGCATTCCTCCGTGAAAGAGTATCTGTTGATGGTATCGGATCGGAAATTTGCCGTGTCTTCACAAACCCAGATGCTCACACACCTCTTAATCTTACCGTACTCCTGATCTTTAAATATTGTACCACGCTGCGATGAAATCATTCTCGCCGTATAATATATCCCACGTTTCGGAATAGGATAACCAGGTGTGTCATTATTCTGAATTTCCAGGTTTAATAAAATTTCAATCAACTCTCCATCAGACGGAAGCACTGCAGTGAAGCGAATGTCAAAATAAACTGTGCCATCCTTCTGCGACTTGTCTGCAGTAGGTTCACCTTCTATCTTGTCATCTCCGCTCATCATGCTGGTATCGCCTTCCTTATCTGGATGGTCCTGATGAACCGCTGTCTTTCTCAGCTCAGGCTCGCCCTCGATAAATCTTTCCGCTATCTCCTGCACCGTATACTCCGCATATTCGTCAAGCGCGCTCTTTAATATATATGCCAGAACCGATTTCTGTGCCACGATGTTCCTCGCCGATTCATCATACTTAAATGTGGCGTCCTCATCCGCAGCTTTTAAGTTCTGCGCAATCTCACTTGGCACATACACGGTTCCTGTTTTCTTTTCCCTGTCGGACGAACTCATACCCCATTCCTCCTCGCATAAAACATAACTGACGGAGCATCCCATACATCCGTACTTTTATTTTACCACCAACAAATCCATAATGCAACACATCCAAATCTGCCATTTTTAGTTGCACTGAAATCGGAAATCACTTTAAATATCATCTAAAAAAGACGAATGATTTTTTCGCCATTATCTGATTTAGCGGAATGATCTCGTACAATGAAAATCAGCTAATTTATGAAGAACAGGGCTCTGTCTTTATGCCTCATCATTGCACAAAACAAGGCATATAGATTAGCTTCTATATGCCTTGTTTATGTTATGCTGTATTAATTTTAGCCTTGCGTCAGATAAAAACTTCCTATTTAATCTCATAAGCGGCATCAACCAGTCTGCAGCTTGAAGCTATTTCGTCAAACATTTCAAACCGTTTATACTCGCTTTCCGCAATCAGAAGCTCCCTGCGGGCGCGTGTCATTCCCACAAAGAACAATTTTCTCTCCTCCTCATCTTTTTGAAATTCCTCAGAATTAAGTATAATCACAACGGGAAATTCAAGCCCTTTGCTTTCATGTACTGTAAGCAGGTTCACCTTGTCAGCGCAGGGCTCCCAGTCGCTCTTAGTATCATCCCTGTATTCAGCCATTTTGGACATGAGCCCATATAATTCCTGTACAGTATTTATTCGGGCATTCCTTATTTTTTTGGAAAGGCTGCCAAGCGCATAGCCTCCGTCTTCACCCAGCAATGTCCCTGTGAGCGCCTTTATCAGCACTCCCATATCCGCATAATATGAATATTTCAGGAAATACAGCGCGTCAAAAATTCTTTTCATTATTTCCATTTGACCTGTATATATCCCACCACACTGGTATGGGATGCAGTCCATAATGGAGTCAAAATTTATCGGCTCGATGCTGCCATCACGGCACATTTTTTGGTAGAGCGTTTCCGAAGCCCTTTTTTTCGGCAGAAGGCTTTCTTTCCCCAGAACGGCAAAAATCCTGTACAGCGATACGTCCGTGCCGTCAAATCCATTAAGGTAAATGTTGAGTGCATCATAAATCAGCCAGAATACAGGCTCATTTCGCAGGTACGACTTGGGCGACTGCGACAGAATCCCCTCATCAGAAAGCGCCTTCGCGGCATCAAATAATGTCCTGTTCTGTCTGCCGAATACGCCGATGTCCCCATAACTGTACCCTTTTTCGATGTATGACTGTATGATATTCGGGAGCTCATACATATGAAACTTTCCCTTAAATACCGGCACTGTATTGCCTTCTATGTGTGCATTCATCCCTCTGCTGAGCCTTGCCGCATTATTTGAAATGAGCTCATTGCATGCATTTGCTATTCCTGCACAGGTACGGAAGTTGTCGTGCATCATCACGGTCCTGCAGTTTTTAAACAGTATCGGCATTTCATATAAGTGCCTGTAACAGCGCGGCGCCCTGAATTCATATATGGACTGGTCTAAATCGCCCACGCATACGAGGTTGCCTTTTCCGGCGTTGGCAAGCATATACAGAAGCCCCGCGTCATTGTCAGAAGCGTCCTGAAACTCGTCCACCATTATATAGTCCCATTTCAAGGCGTATTTTTCCAATATGCTGCCGTTGTCCTGTAACAATCTGACAGCAAGCGATATCTGTTCGTCATATGATATATAGTCCGCAGCCCTGTACGCTTCCTTATATTTATCATAAATATACAGTATATCCTTTAATCCTGCTTTTCCCTCTTTATTGTATTCGGCAGTAAAAAGCTCCTTTCCCTTCCTGTCTATCCTGTCAATGAACTTAATCATCTGTGGTATAATCCCATACTCACCGAGCATATTTTCAAAGCTTTTTTGCGGCAAAAAATCCTCTGTCTCCCGGTTAAAAATCTCCATCAGTATTTCCGCCTGTTCCAGCTTAGACGCAAGGCGCACATTTCTGCCAAGATGCCTGGCATTTTCTGCCAGTATCTTCATGCCCAGAGCGTTAAAGGTCATCACTTCAGGAATTTTAGGCGTGTCAAGCCTTTTTATGCACCGCTGTTCAATCTCCAGCGCCGCCTTGTTTGCAAACGCTACGAACAGTATGCGCTCAGACGGCACTCCCGAATGCACGAGGCTTGCCATCCGCTCCACAAGAGAGCAGGTTTTTCCTGCCCCCGGCACCGCTATCACACGCATAATCCCGTCCTTAAAGCCTATAATCTCTCTCTGTGCAGCCGTAAAATTCCCATCGGTCTTAACAGCCTTTTCCTTTGATGTAACAGGCTCATATTTGCTTATGCACATATCTTGGTATATACAGCCCTCACATTTGTCTTTCTTCTTCCCTGCGGAAGATATAAGCTCAGCCAGCTTTTTGTCCCATCCGACACTTTTGTCCCCGACATCAATGCTGTATGAGTTATCATAAAGACTGTATTCCTGTTCCGTTTCATCTTGACTATCCTTATTTCTGTCTGAAATGCTGAGCACGCGTACCGTGTCAATGGCTATATTGTTCTCAATACATGCGCACGCTGCCGCCACAAGCTCCAGACAGCTTGAAGGTCTGCTTTCCTTCTTTCTGGCTCTGTTGTTATATTCTGGCTTTTCCGCCGAAAATATGACTGCCTCCTTACAGCCGTTCCGTTCTGCAACCGCGTCAACCCTGACTGAATATGACTTGAAACTGTATCCTTGTATTCTTGCCGGCAGTGTTGCGGTAAGGCACAGGTCCTTTTTGCATATGACATACCCGCTCTCTTCAAGAAAATATGCAAGCCGCCTAAATCGCCTAAAGTCCTTGTCTTTCAGCGCGTTATGCTCAGCCCTGCAATGGAACCACTCCTCTGAATACTCCCTGTCAAACATAGGGGCAAGCCTGTCCATAATCTTTTCATATGATGCCCTTTCCCCCTCACGCAGACATCCGCATAGGCATTTCAGCGACTTCATCAGGAATTCGTATCTCTTTGAGTAAACCCCGCTGATGTTTTTCTCTGAAATCTGATATGCCTTTTCACACTTTAAAAGCTTTTCCAGCTTCCTGACATTGATAATGTCAAAATCATTGTCCATAGAACTTTTCCTCCTTTTTTTCGCACAAAAAAAGCGCCAATGCAAAAAGCATCAGCGCCTGTATGCGTTGTTTTACCTCTCGGTAGTGACTGTCTTTAAGACATACATAAATTAATGGTTACGCTTGTGATTTTAACATAAATGGAATGTTTAGTCCATAATAATGTGCGGATTAATTACGACTATCCTCTTACACAGTAAAAAGGCAGTCTCCTAAAAAATGAAAACTGTCTTTTCAAATTCAAATCACACTGCCTGAAACATATACCCATACTTCCACTTGCTTATTATAAAACGTGGTTCTTTTGGGTTTTCTTCTATAACTTTTCTTATCTTAGTTATGTGCGACGGAACGCTGTTCTCACCCTCGTAGTATGCCTCTCCCCATGCATTCTCAAATATTTCCTTACGTGAGAGTTCACGTCCCGGATTTTCCATAAGGAACTGCAGCACCTTCATTTCCTGACATTTAAGATGCCTTATCGGTCCCCTGCCTACTTTTACATTGCCGTTTCTTGTATTAAGCGAAATACTTCCGGCTGATATAACATCTTCGTCAATTTCAAATCTGTGGGCATTAACCGCATCGTGGTATACCTTCAGCCTTTCCAGTAAAGCGCTGCACCGCACTGCAAGCTGGAGGGCTGATGATTTTTTACTGATATAATCATAAATGCCACCGCTGATTGCCCCTATTATACTCACATCAGCCATATGTGATGCAAGTATATAGATAAATATATCCTTCTGGGTCAAAATATCATTGGCTATTGCCATTCCAGACATGTCTTGGAAAAAATCCTCAATAAATATTATATCATAATCCTCCTCCACAGCTTTATGTATTCCTACGGCAGGCATGTGCTCGATGCTGGTGCATATATCATACATGCCAAATACTGCTTTTAGCTCGTTGTCCCTCTCTGACGAAGATAAAATGAATAATACATTTCCATTGCTGTTAGTTTTCAATAGATGTCACCTCTTTTGCTATAAACATTTGTTGTTATATCAGTCCATTCTACACAATGATTACAAAAATATCAACATTTTTTTGAATTTTTTGTCAGCTTATGGCTAAAAAAACCATTCTTTTTCCTTGTCTGCGGCTTTCAGGCTGTATGCATCCCCATCAATTACAGGCTTAATCACAGACATTTCAAAATTGCCCCCAGTCTGTTTTAACACTCTCTCGCTTGTTATGTAGACATTGCCGTTAAAATCCCCGCTGTACTCCGACAGCATCTGCCACAGCTTTTTTACGCCTTTAATCTCCTCTACACAGAACACGAAAGCGGTATTTTCATACCGCGCGGAAAAGCTGTCCTTTATAAGTATAAGTTCTTCCAGCTTTTCCTTGATTTTGGCAGTCCTCTCCGCTTCCGTTTCTATCCTCTCGTCCACATTGTAATGCATCGCCTCAAAAATAAAGTTCCAAATGTCTTCGCCATGCCTGCACCGTATGTATCCTGTCGGATAAAACCTTTCTTTATCGACTTTTATAAAATAATCATTATGTCTCCACTCCTCAACCACCGCATCAGCATTCTGAATCTTATTGAAAAATATGCACGCAACCTCGCCTACATGGACATTCCTGAATACTTTCGTGACATTCTGCGCCAGATATGCCCCGTCATAATGGAAGCCTTTTTCAAGCTTGTCACAGTACAGCTTAAAACCCCTGTATGTGCTTGTATATATATGGATATTTGCATCAGTGCCCCTGCTGTACTTACGCCTCCATATAAGACCGTATTTTGCCAGATACTGCATGCGCCTGCTCACGCTGTCAGGATTGGTGAGAATGAACTTATGCGGATATATTTGTTTTAAGTACCTCAATCTTGTCATTACCGTCTGCAGGTCGGCATGCCCGTAAAATGCGACTGCCTCCAGAAGATACATGTCCGAAATCTGAATCTTTTCCTGCATTATGAGCGACTCTATCACGTCAACGCTTTTTACGTCCGTCCGTGAGATTACTTCAAGCTCTATGTCTTTATTGTACTGAAAAACCGACACGCTGCGGAAATTTTCAGCTATCTTCTGCATTTTCCCTGCCTCATTTACATCCATACCCATTACAGCCTCCCTTTCAGCCATTTCCTGCAATCCCCTTGTCAATATTTTTCCAGTCCGCAGTCTTGTCGTCTATCCTTCTTATCGGCTTTACGGTCATATATTTCGTATCCTCCTTTATCTTTTTCACATACCCAAAATATTCGGCATTTACAGGCATGTATGTTTCATCATCAGGATAGAATCCAAGCGCGTTGAAATTAGGGATTCCATCAATGCTGGCAAAAAAACGGCGTTTCTGCGAATCTGTCGATACAATCCTGAATCTTATGTCCATACCCTCATGCAGCTTTTCAAGGGCAAGCTTCCAGGGGTCATAATCTATCAGCTCATGGAATTTTCTCCTGCTGCAGTTATATATGATGTTCCTGCGTCCCTTATAGGCGGATTCGTCATCTGAAACCGACAGATGCACTCTTTTTCCGTCCTGCCTGACTATCACTTGTTTACTGGTTATTACTACGTCAATGATGCTGCCGACTACAGCCTCCTTTGACAATGACGGCGTGTAACAGTTAGCCCATTCCTTAATAGTGACAGTGCCCGTTATCCCAAGCCCGTATATGTCAAGGTAGACTATCTGGCGCATTTCCCCCGCTATTACCCTATCAAATACGTCAACAATCTGCCCCTTTACCTTTACCCAGTTTCCGCCAATAAGCGCATCATCAATGGCTTTCATCGCTTTTTTCCGCGGCTCAGTTTTAGTGGCGGCATGTGATACGTTTACGGTGTTCTTCTCCTCGTCCACACTTGTGACCTTTACCTCATAGCTTTTGGAAATAAAGTCATACCTGTTGCTCCTGTCTATGCGCAGCCTCCTTCCTGAAATATTGGCGTTCAGCATACGGATTGTTATATTCCCGTCAAAACCTATAAGATTGCCGTACCTGTCAACGGATGTAAAGCTCATAGAGCGTACGGCGCCGCTTTCTAGAAGCTTTTTGTACCTGTCTATATCGCCTTCCTCTTTTTCGTCAAGCAGGGGTGTGTCGGATGAACCAGAGCCCAGGAAAAAGTCAAACCCGCCGCCTATTTCAACTGCTTCCTTTCTGTTCCTGGCCTTCTTATTTTCTGATACTGCCGTATTCTCGCTGCCCTCACCTGACAAATCTGCTGTTGTCTCAATATCGGTATTTTCCATTTCTTTAACCATTTCTGTTTCCTGCATCATATTCCCTCCCGTTTTCCGTTCGCATTTATGGCATATTAAGCCTTACGAACCTATATAATAACTGTTTATCATTCCTACTCCTATTACCACAATGGTAACAATCAAATTCATGTAAATGCACATATTGAAAATGCCAAAGCGCCTTATCTGATTATTCCTCGGCGCGGCAAAGAACAACGTAAGCCCTATCGTGCAGTTTGCAATCAGTATTATCGGATAGTAAAATTTAAGGTTGCCGTACAGCTGTCCAAAATAATACAGCAGCTTCAGGCTTATTTTTTCCCACCATGTATCGCCTTCCCATTCCGACATGTCAAACTTTTTGTCATTAGACGTAAGCTCGTCCATGGACCTGTAATATCCCGCTTCTGCCTTCCCCGCATATCCCGATACATAATCTGCCTCATTATCCGCGGCAGATTCCTTTATCCTGTAGGAATTATACGTTTCCATAGCGTAATCATCTGCGCTCTTACGGCTTCCGCAGCCTGACAGTGTGAGCAGCACCAGGCAGACGGCTGCAATAAACCTGCTTACTTTATTATTCATCAGTCATCCCCTCCATGTTCTGTTTAAACAATTACTTTCAGCCTTATATCCTCCGACAGCTTCACAATCTGTTCTGATATCCTGCCTCCGTCAATAAGCTCTGTTTCTTCATATGAAAACACATTGTCGGCTACAGGCTCATTAAGCCTGACATAGCGCACTTTTCCCAATACAAATGAATTTATGTCCATTGAGAAATTCATCTTTATAGTATTGGGACCTGAGCCGCATTTCTTTAAGCAGTATCCATTGACAAGGTTTTTTGTCACACTGGTTATGACCATGCAGCCCCTTTTCTCTACCGCATTCTTCCCCCTGCGGTCAAAGCCCCCCGGCGGTTCCTCGTTGTAAAAGATTATGTCTCCTGCGCATGGTATACTGCCTTTCATTTCAGGCAGGACTGTCTTGCGCCTTTCAAACCTGAGTATCTGTGCGCCTGAGCATTTAATTCCTTCCGTTCCCCTTGTTTTTGTTGTCTCCTTCATTTTAATCCTCCAAGCCTGTATTTTTTCTGGTGCCGCACAAGAAGCTTTTACGGCAGCCACGCCCTATTATATCCGTAGTCCGCCTGATGTAAATACATTTTATTAAACGGTTAACTTTATGGCTGATAACCAAAATATAAACTACTGATACCTCGTGACATCGCTGAATACACCGCTTGCGAAATATTCATCCATAAACGAATCTTCTATAGACTTATATACCTCGCTGCTGTCCAGATATTCTGGCGTCAGCATTTCTCCCCCTGCCGCAAGCGCTTCCTGTCGCACATGTTTTTTAAGACAGTTTCTGGCTATATCCACCATGCCTTCTTCAAAGTCTGCCTGCTGCAGCTTTCTCCTTCCGGGATATTTTTCTTTCAGCTTTGCGGCAAAAATTCTCAGTTCCCTTTCACTGTCGCTTGTGAAAGCGCCTATTGCTTTAGGATTGACAAGCGCATCGTTTGAGCTCAGATTGCGCAGGTCTTCACATATCAGCCTCACTCTTTCGTTTCTCTGACTGTCGCTCATATTCTGGACAGAGCCTTTAAAGCTGTTGCCCGTCCTGAAATTTGAGGGAAGGCTGCCTGCTTCATACTGGTATCTGCGTTCCCTGCCTGCTATCATGCCTGATACATTCTCGTTTATTGCGCTTCCTGCCGCCGCACCGAATGATGCTGTTGTCATCATTCCCACGGTTCCGGTAAACATTCCCGCGCCGCCGCCTACAGCCATGCCTGTAATTCCCCCTACCGCACCGGCTACAGTCTTTATATTTCTTACATGAGCCCTTTTCCTGTAAAAATCTGCCTTCTGCTGATGCGTAAGGTATGGCATTATATCAGGATTTTCAAAATTGCTGATGTTGGCATAGCGCGAAGCAATGGCTGCACGCTCCTGAGTATATTTATCAGCATAATTGAGGCTTTCAATGCATGTCCCTGCGCCCACACTGCCCTTATGTTTTGAAGGATTTGCATTATTAAGCTTTTCCTTCAGCACTACATTTTCATTTTGTATGTCCAGTTTTTCATTTTCGCACCGCGTTATCTCTGCGCTGAACTTTTCACGCCCTTCGACATCACCGCGGTTCAGCAGCTGCATCTGGTGTTTCACTGAATTTATATGTTTTTGGATATTGTTGGCACGCATCTGATTCTGCGATATCCTCTGCTGTATCTGCTGTGCCGATTCCTGTCCGTAAGAAGGAGCTGTCTCCTCTATCATTATCCCAAGCTGGTTCAAATCACTGTTAATTTTCCCAAGTTTCTCGCTGTTGGCAGCTATCTTCTCACACTCGTGCACTGCAAACGGCTTAGCCTGGGATTTTACGGCATTATATTCAGCTTTCCTTCCTTCATACTGCTTTCTTTTTTCTTCCACGGTTTCAGCGGGCATTCCTTCCCGTGAGGCTTTTATGTATTCAGCCTTCGCTTCATTCATCTGTTTTTTGGCATGCGCCGTTTCAGCTGCCTTGTCAATTTC
>CANQHZ010000113.1 GCA_947623805.1 uncultured Lachnospiraceae bacterium
GCACCGAAGCCTGCGGCGTTCATAATCGTGGATATGATACCCTGCACAATCTTAAACAGAGCCATCATCAGCTCCAAGCCATAGGTCACTGCACCTTTGGCAAGGGCAAAGCGGATAAACAGCTTCAACGCCTGCTCTGGACGCTTAATCTCCGATAGATTTCCCGCAGTACGCATCACGCCTACCACAAAGAACAGGACGAGCAGGGCAAGCCCGATAGCCTGCACCGCACCGTGAATATCCACGATGACATTCCATATCGCCCCGCCCTTGAAATTCTCTGGGGATTGGGTAATGAGCTGCCATATCTCGGCTAACTTCTCATTCCAAGTATTTAGGGCGTTCTCTAAATTCTGTACCACCCAGTTATCAGACATTCGACCACCTCCTTGTTAAAAATCGGCTTATGGGGCAATCCGCAAAGCGGATCTGCCCCGTAAGCCCTGTCTTGTGTCTTTGGGTTATTTTGTCTGCCGCTTCCCAATCAGCCTGTGATAAGCGTCAGAATCTCCTTGGCAAAGGTAATGACAACGCCGCCTGCAAGGGTCAGAAAGCCGTTCGCCCTCTGGGAAGGGTCGTGGGATTTCAGCGACAGACCAATCTGCACGATGCCGAAGCCGAGCATAATCATGCCGACAGCCCTCACCAAACCGAAAATAAAATCCGACAGGTTGTTGACTACCTGAATGGGGTCATTGGCGGCAAAGGCGGTCATGGAAGTGCCAAGCACCATCGTGAGGGCAAGCACCGCCACGCAGTAGCGGCGGAAGCCCGTTCTGACCTTGCCCGTCATGGGCAGCTTGGTGGTTGCTTTCTTCTGGGTGTCCTTTTTGTTGAAAATTCGCATAGATAAATCCTCCTTATAAATTGAATAGTTCTTCCAAGTCCTCCTCGGACAGAAGCTCATAGGAAGTGCTGACAGCGTTCACGCTCACGGCGTTTTCTGGAATGTCGCTGTCAAACACAAGGGTTGCGACAGCCTGCGTCGGCTCACCGTGGATATAAGGCGGCTGTCCTCCGTCCGCTGTCAGTTTCACATTGGGGTGCTTTAGGATGTCATACTTAAAGTCCATGACGGGGCGTTCCCCACGCACAAAAAGAAGTGCGTAGCGGTTGTCGAGCATACGCACCTCGTCTGGCGTTAAAAGCTCACGCCCCGAAATCTGATAGTTGGTGGAATAGTTCCCGCTGCGTCCAGAGCTTTTCCCGTAGGTGTTCGTGTCAATGGTTTCCTTGCCTAAAAGCTCCGACACATACTTGTGGGTACTCTGCTCGTTGCCGCCCAGATAGAGGAATTCATCGCAGTTTCCCACGATGCTTTCCCATTGCTTTTCAAAGAGTGCTTTGAGCTGTGCCAGATTTTGCAGGATAATCGAAACGGATACACCTCTGGAACGCATAACGCTCAAAATCTTGTCAAAATCATCGGGCAGCGAAACATTCGCAAATTCGTCCATAATGAAATGGCAATGGACGGGCAGGCTCCCGCCGTACTTATGGTCGGCAAGGTAGAAAAGCTGTTGGAATAGCTGCGTATAAAGGATGCTGACAAGGAAGTTGAAGCTCGTGTCGTTGTCTGGTATCAGAGCAAATAAAGCGACTTTCTTTTCCCCCAGAGAGGGCAAATCAAGCTCGTCTGTTGCGGTCAAGGACGCAAGGCTCTCCAGATTGAATTTTTCAAGCCGTGCGGCAAGGGTTATCTGGATGCTCTTTAGGGTCTTGGCAGAGCCAGAGTGGTAATCACGGTAATACTTGAGGGCGATATGCTCTGGGTTTACCATCTCCAGACGGTCAAACAGTTCGTCTAACGGGCTTACATAGCTGTCGTCGTCCTCCCGTACCTCGCCTGCACGGAGCAGCTCCATCACCATCGGGAAATTCTGCTCGTCTGGCGGTGCTTCGTATTTCAGATAGAACACCAGAGAAAGGAGCAGCATACTCGCCGCCGTATCCCAGAACGGGTCTTGCGACTGGCTTCCTTTCGGCGTGGTCGCCTTGAACAGATTGGTTACAAGCCGCTGCACATCGTTGTCATTCCGAAGATAGACAAAGGGGTTGTAGCAATGGCTCTTGTGCATATTGATTAAATCAAGCACACGCACCTCATAGCCTTTCTTCTCCAAAAGACCGCCCACATCACGGACGATTTCTCCCTTTGGGTCTAAGATTACCATTGAGGTGTTGCACTGCATGGCGTTGGGCTTACAGAAAAAGCGTGTTTTTCCCGCCCCGCTGCCGCCGCATACCAAGATGTTTAGGTTTCGGCGGTGCTTCCTGCCGTCCAGCCCGATACGGACATTCTGGGTCAACAGCTTATTCTGGGTCGGGTCTTTATCTTTGTACTTTTTATTCAAAGCACTTGCGTTGCCCCATTTGGCAGAGCCGTGTTCCTCCCGCCTGCGGTAGTTCCTGCGTGTAGAGAGATAAATGCCGATGCCCATAGCATAGGCAAGCAAAAAAATAAGGACAGTCCTTAAACTGTCCTCACACACCGTTATGGAAAACGGCTGATTGATTGCTGCGGATAGACCGCCGATTATCTCCACGATGCCGCCGCTGACATAAGGTGCTGTCAGCAGGGCAAGCCACACGACAGGTACGATGCCGCATACGGCAAGGATTAGGCTCGTCCTGTTCTCATCGTTCCTCATTGCACCTGCACGGGGCGACTTTTACTTTTCTGGTCGGGGCTTTGGATACTCTGATAATCAGCTCGTCAACGGGGTCGGTGGGGCGTTCCTCCCGTACCTGCTCGGTACGCAGCGTGTTCAGTGCGTTGAGCATAATGCTCTTATCATACTTATCCATAGCCAGATGGTAGCGTTCTTCTTTCATAGGTTGCACCTCCTGTTAGCGTTCCTGCTCTTTGGATTTGGGCGGCTTGTTCTTCTCCATGCTCTTATACATATCGCTCTGGATTTCCCCAAGCACATCACGCATCGAGCCAAGCTCGCCCTTGAACGCCTGCGTATCCATCCCCTCATACTCTTTGGGAAGCCTGCCGAAGTTAAAACCTCTGGTGTCCACGCCGTAACGGGAGCTTACCATATAGGCAACGCAGAAGGATTTGAAATCGGAAGCGTCACGGCTCTCGTTATGCTTGAAGTCAAAGACCGCCGCTGACACTTCCTTTGCCATGCTCACAAAGAGCTGTTCCTCGGAAAGCCCCGTCCTGATAAAAATGGTCTGCTGGGAGCTGTCATAGAACGCAGGCACTTCAAGCTCCTCGACGGGCTGAAAGCCGACAGGGCTTGCATCAATCATTGCCGATACAAGCTCACGCATGGTCTTGGCTTCCTGCGGCTGCTGTCTGTCCTTTGCAGAGGTTTCGGAAACATCAAAAACCTCCTTGGCGTTATACCCGACAGCCTTTGTGCCGTCCTCACGGGTGTATTCCTTGCCAGGCTCAAGGATAACGACTTTCTGTGCATCCTTGTTCACATAGACACGGCTCTGCTTCCAAGCCGCCCGTTCTTTGAGCTGTGTCGCTTCGGGCATCTGTGCCGATACCAGAATGGCATTATTGACGGAGTAACGGTCAAAACGCCCCTGCACATCAAGGTACTGGCGGAAGCTGTCACCGCTTTTCATCATCTCGGCACAGGTATTGTCAATCATCTCATAGGCTTCCTGCCGCTGTGCCTGCTTTGCGGCCGCCCATTCCTCTTTGTTAAAGGGGCGGCTGCCGCCGTTGAAAACATCATAGATACTCATTTATCTTGCTCCTTTCGATTTGCTCGGTTTCTTCCGCTTCGGCGGCTGCTTATGCTCCGTCTTTCCTGCGGGCTGTTTCTTCGCCTTGTCGGAAGATTTGTCTTTGCCGATGGCAGGGGCATCGGCTTCCTGCTCCTTTCGGCTCTCTTTGATTTTCCGCAGTTCTTCTCTGACCGACGGTTTCTCCGCCTTAGTCATAGTAGCCCCCTCTGCGGATTTCTTTGGCTGCTCTGAGGTAGGCTCGGACAGAGGGGATTTTTCCGTCTTTGCCACCGAGGGGTTTGGGGCGTTTTCCTCTTTCTGCATGGGTTTACCCATAAGGGCGTCCATGAGCTTGTCTTTCTCCGCCTTTTCGGGCGTTGTGATTTCTGGCTCTGGCTGACCGTCCTTTGCATCCCTGCTTTTTTCCGCCGTGGTAACGATGGATGCGGTATCCACCGAAGCAAGACTGAAGCGTTCCACGATACGGCTGATTTTCGATGCGTCCTCGGCTCTGGCAATCACATCGACCTCCGCATTCGGGTCTTTGTTCTTGCGGTCTGCAAGGACGCAGTAGAGTACGCCGTATTTTTTCGCCTCCTGCGTGAATTTCTGCAAATCGCCACGCTTGACGGTAAAGACTTTCAGCTCCTTTCCAGAACGCAGCATATTCGTCAATCTCGCCTTGCCCTTGGTTTTCTTTTCCTCTTTGAGAATGGAATACAAGAGGATGGCGATATTCTTCGCACCTGCCCCTGTGATTTTGGCAGCGACCTCAAATCCCTCCAAGCTCATTCTCACGATTTGCTCCGCCGCTTCGCCGCCTGTGTTCATCCTTCATCAGCTCCTTTCTTTGCTGTTCTTTTTCGTCTGCCCGTATGACCTGTAATTTTTCCTTGAGGGTATCGCTGCGGGCTTCGATGCCCCCGCACAGTCTGACCTCCTTCCGTAAAAATTTCATACGCTCCGTGATTTCCGAAAGCCGAGCCTTGACCGCTTCTTTTTCTTCGCCGCTTGCCTTGCGGCTCTGGGAATAAAGTCCCTTACGCTGTTCGGTCAGCTCTGATATTTCGGATTCCAGAGAGCCTTTATATGACAAGAGCTGCTCCACCGTATCAATGTGGTTGCGGCAGAGCAGCCTTGTTTCCTGTGTGATGGCTTCCATCTTCATAAGGTCGTCCTTTAAGAGATAGTGAAGCCGTGCATAATTGGGTTGTTTCTTTTTCGGCAGGATGCCGAGCTTATAGCAGTAGTGGAGATACAGCCCACGCAAGCCGCCGATTTTCTTGGCATCCTTTAATGAGCCTTTTACCTTTATGACCTTGACTGGCTTTGTCTGCTTGGCAAAACGGGAAAATTTCACCGCATAGGAATTTTCCTTAATGCGTCCCACAATCCTCTCGTTGGTATAATCCTCTCCGAGCTTATAGAGCCGCTTCGGTCTTCGCCATCCCTTTCCGATAATCGTCCAGTATTTGCGGTTGGGGTCGAAATTGATGCGGTATCCCATTTCCGACAACTGGCGGTCAAAGTCTTTCAGCGTGTAGGATTTAGAGATGGCTTCGTCCACCGCCTGCCGTGCCACGGTATCCCTCGTGGGTCGCCCCTCTCTTTCTGCTTGGTAGAGGGCGTAGGGCTTTTTCTTCCCGCTTGGGTGTTCGATGACTGATAACGCATACTCACGGCACAATTCATCCGAACGCTTACGGAGCAGCCGCAGGTTTTTCTTGTTATCGTGATAGTGCTTGCCGTCCGTAAAGGAAACCGAGTTGACGACAAAGTGGTTGTGCAGGCACTCGGTATTTAAGTGGGTGGCGACAATCACTTGAAACCTGCCGCCCCACATCTTCTCGGCTAACTTCACGCCCACCTCATGGGCAACCTCTGGCGTGACCTCGCCTGCCTTGAAGCTCTGGAAGCCGTGGTAGCAGACAATCTCACTCGTGTCGTTCCACTGATGTTTGGCAATCATCATCTCATCCCTTGCGGTGGCGGGGTCGCAGTTCACGCCGCTGACAAAAAACCGCTGTTCGGTCTTGTCCTTGTTGGTGGCGTATTCCATGACATCCACCATCGCCTGTAAATCGCTTTCGCTGTACTTGGGGTTGGCGGTCTTTTCTGGGTTTTCGGCGTAATCGATTGGGTGGTCGAGCCTGCCTTTCACATCCCATATCTCACAGACCGCCATCAGCCCGTCTGCTTTCTGGGGAGAAGATAGCTCCTGCTCACATCCAGACGGAACTCCCGCCACCGCTTGGCTTCCTCACGGAGCATCGGGGCGTCCACAAAGTCAAGGGCGTTTGCTTTTGCCGCAAGCTGGTTGATGCGGTTGCCGATAGCCGACAGCTCCCGCATGATTTTGTAAAACTCTGGGTCTGGCTTTTCGCAAAGGCGGTAGCCCATCAGCATGGAACGAAGCAACGCTTCCTTGGAATGCCCCGACCTCTCCACAAGCTCATAAAGGTAGGCGGCTTCCTCATCATTCAGACGGAAAAGTATCTGCACATTTCTTTTTCGCATCGGCATCCTCCTTCCTTTCGGAGAGCCTGTTAATCTGCATCAGGCACATCAGCACAACGCCGATAATGCTGCCGAGCATCGTGCCGATGACAAAGAATAAAAACTCACTCATTCTTAAAAGCTCCTTTCTTCTGACCGCTTTCTTGGCGGCATCCTTTTATGGGGTATTAGGGGGCATCCCCTAACAAGCGAATTTGGGTGTCTATCGGAAGATGGATAACCAAATTCAGTGCTTGGTAAGACATTGCTCAGTCCCCGTCCTCCAGACGGCATTCTCCGCACATCGGGCAGAAGTACGGACATTCCGAACAATCTTCGTGCTTCAGACACTCGTCCTCCCCATCATCGGGCGTGTCATTTTCCTTTTCTCCATCCCCGTCTGCTTCCGCAATATCGGCTTCGCCGCAGACAAAATCCTCATCGGAAAAGTCGATAAGGTCGGTGTCAAAGAGGATGATTTTGAGCTTCTCCGCCGCCTGTTCGGGGCTGTCGGCATAGACGGAAATGGTCTTTTCATAGTGTCCTGTGAGCGTTACTTCATACTGTTTCAATAGTTAAAATCCTCGCTTTCATTCTTAAATTTGATGTGGTCTGGCGGTCTTTTCTGCTAAAAATCTACTGCACAATCAACGGGCATCCCTCCTTTCACGGTGGGGATTTTGCTTTGCAAGCCCCAGATAGGACATTAAAAAATCGTTGACATCCTTGCCGACTGGCGGCGGGGCGTCAACGATTTGATAGTCTTTCTGCAATAATTCTTTTAGGGCGGCGGTACAAAGTCTGCCCGTCCTGTCGTTATCCAAGTGCAGGATAACGGTCTTAATCTGCGGATTTTCTTGCAGGTAAGTGGATAGGGCAATGGGGATTTTGCTCTCCGAGAGTTCCTTTTTGGGCTGATACACGCCCGACAGAGAGAGCAGGTTTACCGCCCTATAATCCTTTCCCTCGCATTTGAGGTAGGTGGCATAGGACAGTAAATCAATGGCGGCTTCAAATAAATGCACCTTGTCTGTCGGCTCTCTTGCCAGAAGTCGGAACGAATACCGCTTGTCGCTGCCCGATGCGTCACCCTTAAAGGAGCTGCCAAGCGTACTCCGAAGAGCCGCATACTTTGGCGTTCCGTTCTTGTCCTTGCCGACAAAAACAGCGTTGTGGTACTTTCTGCCCTCAAAGATAATGCCCTCTGCGATGCAGTCCTGTATGAGCTGATAATCAATGCCACGCCCGAAAAGGTACTCTGTCACTTTATCGCAATTTGCATTTTTCTCTGGCAGAAGCAGCACTTTCGGCTCGTCTTTCTTTACGGCAGGGGGCGGCGGCTTCCAGTCGCCCATATCCCCCGTGAGGGTCTGCACGGCTTCCACAAAGCCAAGCTCCCGCACTTTCATCAGATAGTCGAGAGCAGAATAGCCGCCGATGCCCCTTGACCACCAGTACCATTTGCCGTTGGAAATCTTCAAGCTGTCGTGTTCCCTTGTGCAGTAGACATTGCCCGCAACACGCTTTAAGTTGCTTGGCTCATACCGTTGCAGGTAGGAGAGCAGGTCGATTTGCCGTGCCTGTTCAATCACGGCAGGGTCAAACTGCACATAGCGGTTACTTCCCATTCAAATAAAATCACCTCCAGAAATGAATTTAGCCGAGAGATTTTCAGTGAGTGAAAACCTCTCGGCTATGTAATGGTATATATTTTAATGTAGAAGTACGGCTTATAAGCATCCGCCTAATGTAACGATTATTTGAGTATATTTGAATCCCTCATTTAATCTGCTACATTCCATAACAATGAAATAATCATCTTCGTTTTCTGCTTTTACCACAATTCCTTGTGATAATTCAGTCGTCCATAAAGGCTTTACTCCATAAAACTTAGATACAAAATCATTTGTTGGGTTAGGCATATTGACATCAAAGTTGTTATCAGCAAGCCATTTATGGTAATCCTTTAATGCAGGTAATCCCATTGTTTGTACCGCAGCCATGATTCCAGATTGTTCTTGCAGTTCATCTTCAATGTTGATGATATATTCCTTGGTAGGGTCAAGTTCATAGCCATGAGCCTTTACAAGCTGACCAAAATCCTTATTTAGTTTTAGCTTTTGCATAATCTTACCTCCAAACACTTATTATTTCTACTTGGAATTGTATCACATATCCATGAATTTTTCTACCACTCAGCTATGTAGATTGCAATCTCCGCTTATGTTTCATGTATTCCCTCAAGAGAATAGTATGGTGTACCATCAAAATTCTTTAATTCAAAAGTCTGGAACATAGCTTGTCCGTCTATATCCTCATAGCAGATATTAAACCACTTCGGTATCCCTTGTTCATTCCTTTCAAAATCATCTGTCAGAACTATAAGCTTTTTTGCCCATTTTTTTGCATCGTCCGTATCATAATAGGCACATACAATGCTTTTAGATTCATTGCATTTTAGCAAAGGACAAATATACCTATCAAAGACAATTACATGAGTTATTGGGTAGCTATTCACGTTTTCAATAGATATTTTGATATTATTATGCTTTGGGTATGTTGATGGGTCTGAGGGATTGAAGAATTCTCCTGTTCCCTCAATCTGCTTATTCATTGATGCAATATTTACGAAGAAAATAGGTTGAATTTTCTTTCTGTGTTCTTGCAATCTTCTCTCATTTTCCACTTTTGTATAATAGCTACTCTGGAAAAGTGCAATTAAACTGACTGCAACTGTGCCGACAAAAGAAAGATATGCCCCCAAAAAAGAAAGCCAGTCACTTTTTGTTAAATCCTTTCCTGCTGAAAGAAAGCCGTCACCTCTGAACGCCAAATAGATACCAACATACCCACCAACTACTGCGATAGTAAAAATAATAAGCGGAATTTTATTTTGCCTTATAAAATTGTTTTTCTTCTTTGATGCCATTCTAAACCACCTCCCTTACTGTTCTCTTAATCTTACAGTTACACCAGAGTAATGCTTTAATACTTTTCTTCCATTTATCTCTGTGTATGTAATATTTTCGCAGGGACACCATCCTACCATCGTTGGTATATCAAACACATCAATCTTAAAATTCCTGCCCTCCATTGTTTTTAAGATGCCCTTTTCAAAGTTAATTTCCAGAATTGAATACTCTTGCATAAGATTTCCTCCTCTAAAACAATCAATAAAAAAACACATTCTAACACCTATCAATAAATAAATGCACATATTTTTTGTGCTTTATCTTTAGTGTTTTTAGAATGTGTGTTCTCTGGTATTTTTATCCAGACTAAACCTTTTGCAGAGGCTTGTCAATACTTTTTTACGATTATCAATGAAAAAAATCGGGTTATGGGGGTTCTTGTCTGTCTCAGCTATGTAAAAACGGCATCAGCTTCACGCCAACGCCGTCCTTTTTCTCGGTCAGTCCGTCATAAAATCCCTGCTTTTTTCAGATAGCCTACGCTGTCATAGCAGCCACGGAAGTACACCGCCTGCATCTCCATGTCCGTGAGCTTATTCTTCAGCTCCATTACCTCAATGAGAGCCGCACATTCTTTCTCGGTCAGCTCGCTTTCCGTTTCGCTGTCAAACACAGCTAAAACCTTGGGATATTCCTCATAAATGGCTTCAATCTTTTCTTGCAGGGCTTTGTATTCCTCGTCCTCTTTCGACAGTCTGGCAACGACAGAGCTTAGATATTCGTTGAAGATATTGCCGTGAACATCTACAAAAGTTTCAAATCTGAACGCATCAGACATTTTCCTCACCTCCGTTTTTCTTATCGTCACCTATTATACTGCCCAGATTTCAGCAATACAAATGTGCAAATGGGATTTAACGCTCCCTGTCCTGTGTTCTCTTTTCGGGCTGTTCGTTTTCCTGCTCTGGCTCGGTATCCATAACAGGAGCGTCTTTCTCGTCCAGATTCAGCTCAATATTGAGGGCGTTCAGCCTGTCGTTCTTTTCTTTCAGCTCATCTTCAAAGGCAAAGGGCTTTAACACCTCGGTCTTTGCATTGGCAAGCTGCTCCAGAGTTTCCGCCTTTCGGGTCTTGGCAGCTTCCAGTCTGGCAGGGATTTTTCCAATCTCGTTTTCAATACGGGTGAGATTTCCCAGAGCATCAGAGCCTAAATCCACCTTGTGCTTTGCCTTTCCGCAGAGGTTAAGGCAGTAATGGGTGTTGAAGCTGTCGTAATAAACCTCCATCTTGAAACCTCGGTAGCTGCCGATTTCCACGGGATTTGACAGCGGATTTTCCTTGCAGACAGCAAGGAGCATTTCGCCTGCGTCCGCTTTCTCGGTATAGGTCACGCCCTTTAAGGTCATGGGGCAGAACTTATCCTCGCCCTGCGGCTTGTGCTGTTCGGCAAGGGCGGTATCGCTTTCATAGCTGACAATGCGTTCCTCAAGCTCCTTTATCTCCCTCGGAAAGTGTTTCAGTATCCTGTCCTCAAGGTCGTAATGCTCGGAAAGGTAGCTCTGCTTCAATACTTTCAGCTTCGCCACCTGCATATCCAAGTCCATCTTTTCCTTGAAACGCTCATCGCCCGTGGCAAGCATTTTCACCTCTGCAAAGGAAAGAGCCACCTCGTCCACATCCTCGGCGGAACGCACGGGGCTTTTGCTCGTCATTATCTGGGAGATAAATTTCTGTTTCGATTCCACAAGCTGATAGAGGTAGGCGTCAAAGGTCTGCTCGGTCACATAGCGGTAAACCTCCACTTCTGGGAACATATTACCCTGTCTTTCAATCCTGCCTTGCCGCTGTTCCAAATCTGACGGTCGCCACGGGCAATCTAAATTATGAATCGCCACAAGCCTGTCCTGCACATTTGTACCTGCCCCCATCTTCTGGGTAGAGCCTAAGAGGACACGCACCTCGCCGCTTCTGACCTTGCCGAAAAGCTCCTTTTTCTGTGCATCGGTAGCTGCTTCATGGATAAAACGCACCTGCTCGGCAGGGATGCCACGGGCGATTAGTTTTTCTCGGATGTCATCGTACACATTGAAAGTGCCGTCATTCTTCGGTGTGCTAAGGTCGCAGAACAAGAGTTGTGCCGCTTTTGTGTCGGCGTGTTCCTCCCAGATACGGTACACATTATCCACGCAGGCATTGACCTTACTGGTGGGGTCGTCTGGCAGCATGGGGTCAATCAACCTCTGGTCGAGGGCAAGTTTCCGCCCGTCATTGGTTATCTTGAGCATATTGTCGATGTTCGGCTCGACAAGCCTTGCCCGTACTTTCTCAGCTCGTTTGGCAAGCCCCGCCACCATATCGGTCTGGATTTCGCTCGGTTTGGTCTTGATATTATGGTAGTTGACCTTGGGGACGGGGAGCTTTAACATATCGGCGGTCTGAATATCCGCCACCTCCCGAAACATCTGCATCAGCTCTGGCAGGTTGTGGAACTTGGCAAACCTCGTCTTTGCTCGATAGCTTGAGCCTTCGGGGAACGGTTTGTCAAGAGGTTTTTGCGAGATTGTCTAAATTAAATTTTTGGGCGGTGGAAGTACCGC
>CANQHZ010000114.1 GCA_947623805.1 uncultured Lachnospiraceae bacterium
TTTATGAGGCTGTTCGAGCTTGTGTCCGCCCAATATGTGCCGAATTTTCCGCTGTCCAGATAGTTTATTATTGACCATGGATTGTAAATGTCAGTCTTATTGCCGAAGGTAAAGCCGTCATACCAGCGCTTGACGCCGTTTTTGTTTGTCAGCCCCAATTCGTCCATCGCGTCAAATACCTCTGTCTCGGTAAAGCCAAAGACATCTGCATATTCGTCAGAGGTTGTCGTCACTACCTTTAAATTGTTCAGGTCAGAGAAAATCGACTCCTTGCTTACGCGGGTAATGCCTGTCATTATGCCGCGTTCAAGCCATGGGTTTGTCTTGAATGTCGAATTGAACAGGCTTCTGGTAAATGAGACAAATTCATCCCAATAGTCTTTGACATATGCTTCCTGCATGGGCGTGTCGTACTCGTCTAATATTATTATTGCTTTTTTTCCATAATATTTGAAAAGGAACTCGGACAGACGCTTAACAGCCATTGTTGCAACAGCATCATTCATATCAGGCGATACCATGTCAAAAATCTGCTTATCCGATTTTTCCATAGCACTGCTGTTTCTCACGAATGAATATTGCGCATAAAGGCTGATTATAAGCTGGTACATTTTTTCTTTCGCCGCTTTGCAGTTTTCTTCCTTTATCTCGGAAAAACTCAGATAAATGACAGGATATGTCCCCTGCATCTGGCGGTATTTCTCGTCCTGCCATATGGAAAGTCCTTCAAACAGGTCGCCGCGTCCTGCATATTTTACGGAAAAGAAACATTCCAACATGCTCATGGTGAGCGTCTTGCCGAAACGGCGCGGACGCGTGATGAGTGTCACGCTGTCACCGCTTTCCCACCATTCTTTTATAAATGCCGTCTTGTCTATATAGAAACAGTTATTTGATATGATTGTTTCATAATCCTGTATCCCTATGCTGACTTTCCTCGCCATGCCTATGCCCTCCATTGAATGTGCTTTAAATGTACTATCCAAGCAACATACTAAATCATTTACATTACAGCAAACGCCCTCCGCAGCCCGCTGTATATGCTACAATATTAGCACAAATAACACGCGAATAAAAGCAGTTTCTGATATAAAGTATGGAATTTTCAAGGTGCGTGGGAAATCTATTCCACTATAACAAATCCATCTTCCTGAAAGTTTTGCACTGTCTTGCTTAAACGGGTATCAATCCACAATAAATCCCGCTCTGCAACTGCTTTTACAGCCTCAGGCGTGCCAATCGTTATATTAAAAAAATACGCATTGCCATCCATACCGTTGCTACATTCAACCCCATCTATGCCCTGATATTCTGGAAACTTGTATTTCCTGTCATTCTCCACATTGGCTTCTTCCAGAAACTCTGCCTCTGTTATTCCCATCGAAGCAAGTTCTC
This sequence comes from uncultured Lachnospiraceae bacterium, assembly GCA_947623805.1. Lineage (GTDB taxonomy): Bacteria > Bacillota > Clostridia > Lachnospirales > Lachnospiraceae > COE1. The sequence goes on from CANQHZ010000114.1 coordinate 1,396, forward strand.
CAAGTCTGTCAGGCGAAGCGACAGCCTTCCCATTAAGTTGCACCTGCTGCAGATTGTCCCCATCGGATATCAGCGTTATGTCGTAATAAGCAATCTGGTCAAAATGCTTCTCGCCATCCGATAAATAATGTACATCAAATTCTTCTTCGTAATGAAGCGTAACAGTCTGCTCATCCCGCTGGCTCTGCCCTGCCTGTTCTTCCTGTCCATCTCCCCCGTCTATTATAACGTATCCGTTTGACTGCATCCCGCTGACAGACGCTTCCAGCGAAAGAATAGCGGCATTTCCTTCTACCTCCATAAGCCCTTGGCTTGCAAGCTCTTTCACCGCGCCACCTGTACAATCAACTATGAGATTAAACGTGTATGCTTCATCTGTAATTTCCCTTGTGGCTTCCACTCCGTCTACCGCATTATACTGTGCAATAACATCATCATAAAGACCACATAACTGTTTTCGTGTACTCTCATCATAATCGGCAATGTAAAATTCGCTCGTTTCTATCCATTTTTTCACAAAGTCGTCCTTTGATTTGAGCGTTATGGTGTCAAGCATCGTTATTCCGCCTATGTCCAATGTCGCCTGCAGGGTAACGCTGTCCCAATCCTGCTCATCCTGTTTCTCCCGCTCTGCCTGTGTACTTGTTTCCTCCGTCTGCTGTTCGGAGGATTCGTTTTGATCCGATTGTGTTTCTTGCTCCATTTGTTCAATATTCTCTTTTTCGTCATTTATGACATCACTGTCAGAATTGTCGGACGTTTTCTTCTCAGCCGCTTTATCTTCCTCCGCGTACTCCCCGCTGTCATTTTTGGCGTTAAAGATTTCAACAGCATTATATATGCCGATTGCCAAGAGCAGTACGCATATTCCCGCTGCTGCGCCTATCAGAATGCCTATTATCGCCTTTTTTCTTGGACTCCAATAGTCATTTCCCCTTAATTTAGCTGCCTTATGTCTGCCGCCATTTTGGCTTGCGCCGCACACAGGGCAGAACGCTGTGCCTATGCTGATCGGGCTTTTGCATTTTTGGCATAGCACTTTTACATCCGAGGCATTTTCAGGCTGCGGCACACCATACCCATAGCCCTGCTGCCCCGCTGCCATGTCTCCCTCATACGGCGGCTGCGACATTTCACCACGCAGCGTCTCCGTAGCTCCTGTCGCATCACCACGCAGCACCTCCGTAGCTCCTGTCACATCATCACGCAGTACTTCTGTAGCCTTTGTTTCATCCGCAATGCCGCCGCTCATGCCGCCACTGCCCGAAAACGAATGTGCCGTACTTCCAGCCCGCTCCTCATACACCATAATCCGCTCATCCGCCGCGTCTTCACTGGGATCAAGCAGTATCGCTTCAAGCTCCTGCCTCATTATCACAGGACTTGAATAACGCTCCTCTGGGCGGTAAGCGCACGCTTTCAGCACGATCTCCGTGAGTCGGCTTTTTCCTGCCTGTGCAGGCTTTGGGAATTTTTCCCCGCTCATGCGCAGCATCATCGCATGGTCGCGTGCATCAAGGCTTATCGGCGCAGGATAAGCGGGCAGGAACGGGGCGCGGTTGTTGTTCAGCAGACGGTAGAGTACCATACCGAGCGAATATATGTCCACTGCCGATGTATAGGTCTGCCCTTTATACACCTCGGGCGCCATATGCGTAAATGTCCCTTTTTTGGAAAGCTCTGCATCCTTGCGCTCTATAATCCTCGCTATTCCGAAATCGCCAAGCTTAAACTCGCCGTTTCTGGAAATGAAAATATTATCCGCCTTTATGTCACGGTGGATTATATTGTATTTCTGGCATGTCTCCAAGGCGCGGCACATATCTATCCCAAGCTTTACGATATCGCGCTTCAAGAGCTGCCCGCGCTGCAGGCGTATATAGCCGCTAAGCGGAGTGAGCAGCTCCATTTTAATCAAAATGTCCCAGCCCATGCCGTCGCTATGCTTTACGACCTCGTGATCCTCGTAGCCGACAATATTCCAGCTTCCCTTGAGCTTATACATAAGCTGTATTTCCTTTACGGTGTCCTCGACTATCCCGTAAAGGCTCGCCATTATATCGTCCTCGCTCATGCCTTCGTTCTGCATTGCCTGTATTTCCGTTTTCGTCTTTGCGACGGTGATGATTTTCAATGCCGATACATACTCAATGCCAAAATCATTCCTTGCTATCTCAAACACCTTGGCAAAGCCGCCCTCGCCGATAAAGCTCTTAATGTACCAGCTCTTGAAAAACGGCTCGTATTTTTTGTATTTTGCGATTATTTCGCTGTCGTTCATAACTGATTTTCCTTCCTATTTCCCAAACAGCTTTCCTATCAGTGACTTTTTCTCCTCACAGCACAGCACCATCACCGTCGTGTTATCCCTTCCGCCGTTTTCAAGCGCTTTATCGACAAGGCAGTTTACGATATGCTCGCTGCCGCCGTCCGCCATTATCCGCTCTATCTCGTCCTCGGCAACCATTCCGGTCAGCCCGTCGCTGCACAGCAAAAGCTTATCGCCCTCATTCAGCTCAATATCAACCACTATATTCGGATTAAGCTCAGGACTTCTAATGCCTAAATATTTAGTTAGCCTGTTTTTCTTGATGCCGCTGCTGTCAAAATTCATATCGGCTAAATTCATATCTTTTGCGCGCTGCAGCTCATTGTGGTCTTTACTTATCTTGCGCAGATGACCGCCAGAGCAGAGAAAAATCGGGCTGTCACCGAGATTACAGATTTGCGCCACGCCCTTATGCACAAACACGATCGCCGCCGTGCTGCCCATATTGCAGCCGCCGTTTGTCTTCGCGTATTCGTTTATTCTGCGGTTCATATCGTTTATGAGGAAATTCCAGTCGCCGTCGGGCAGATGCGCGTCAAATGCCGCCATTGTCTTTGCCGCGATAAACGATGCCATCTCGCCGTTTTTCTCGCCTCCGATGCCGTCAAAAATGCCCGCCAGAATATCGCGGCTTCCGCCAAACGAAAGCTGATCACTGTCCGCATCCTTTGCCTTGAAATACCTGTTGACGCAGAAATTATCTTCATTAATCGGGCGTATCCTGCCCTTGTCAGTCCTGACATATCCATTAACTACAATCATTGCCATATCCAATCTGCCCGATTAATACGGGCGCTTTAACTTTGAGTTATCCAAAAAATCCTATAAGCTGCAGCAGCTTTGCTATTATGCCCGTAATCATTATGCCTGCCGCCACCCGTTCCACCCATATGATCAAAAGCTCATGCATCCTGCACTGTATTCTGCATCTCCACAGGCTCGGTACAAAGCCCGCAAAAAATATCACTGCCGAATACGGGACTACTGCCGCAATCCACTTTGCCGCCACCGAAGACAGAGCGCCCTCGCTTATCACTCCCGCAAGCACAGGCTCGAGGATGCTTATGCCCAAAGCGCCCGCGCACTGCACAGCTTCCGAGCCGCCTATGCCAAACAGATACAGCAGCGGGCGGAAAATACTGCCGATTATCCCAAAGATGCCTGTGTATTCGGCGAGGAACATTCCTAGCGGAATGACAAACACGCTTGTGCCTGTGATCTCGCACAGGACGGGAAACATCCTGCGCAGGATATTAATTACATTTTTCCACAGGGGGGCTGCTTGCGACGCTTTCAGCACTCCTGTCCTGAAAGCGCCATGCCTTGGTTCGGGTTCAGGGGATGCACCTTTTACGTACTCATTTCGCTTTTTGCACACGGGATATATCCGCGCCGTGAGCATGGTGGTGAGAAATGTCGCCAAAAGCACAGTGGCGACATACGCCTCCCAATACTGCATAAGCCCCATGTAATTGACAAGATTTATCATAAGCCCTATCGAACACGTGGAAAAACCTGTCGCGACTATCACACATTCCTTTTCAGTAAAGCGCCCCTCCTCGTACATCTGTCTTGAGATAATATGCCCCATGGAATAATTGCCGAGGAATGCGCTCACTCCTATTACCGCGCTCGAACCAGGTGTGAGAAAAAGCTTCCTCATAAACGGTCTGCACAGCACGCCCGCAAAATCCACAAGCCCGTATTCTGTCAGAAAAGGTATAAAAAGCGCCGTGATAAATATCGCGCACAGTATATTCCCTGTCGCGTTCACCGCCGATTCAGTCATTGCCGCAAGGTTTTGGGGCAGAACCCCAAAGACTTTGAGCAGACACAGAAAAAGTCCCAGAACCGCCTGTGTGAGAAAGAAAATATCAGTCGCGGTCCTGTCCTTATTTTTCAACATTCCCGTCACGCGTTTTATCACTGAATATGCCGTCAGCGCCATTATTATATACAGGTAGTCCGCCTTTAGCGCGTTCTTTAGAAGCGATATCAGGTGGTCTGCAAAAATGCTGCTGTTGCCGCCGATATTGACGCGCACAAAGAATACAAAAACGCCTATGCCGCTGAATATTATAAAACGCAGCGACGGTATGTATTTTTTTATTTTCATTCGGGTATTACCACCTCAACGGCTGTACCAGGATTCTGTATTTCCATATTGAGGTCAATGTTCAGGTCAAAGGTCTCATCGCTGCCCGACGTCACGTATTCTGCGGGAACTGTGACAGTGGTATAGCCCTTGTACTCTATCGCGTATAAATATCCGTCGCTGTTTTCCTTTGCAACGCACTCAAAATCCTTTAACGCGTCAAAGGACAATGCCGTGCCTGAGCCGTCTGTCTGCTCCGCTATCATGGCATTGAGCAGCGTCTTTAAAAATTCGTCAGGAAATGTCATCGTGTACACGGTATCTGAACCGCTCTTACTGCTTGTTATCTCGCTTATGTACTTCTGCGGTATGGGATCAAGTACGCCCATCTCTTTGATTTTTCCCGCCTCAAGCATTCCCGAAAATTCCTCCAGAAACTTTTCGGAATTAAATCCTGTGCTGTCTGTCTTTTCGTTTGATTCGCCCGCATTATCCGCGTCAGGCTTCTGCACGCCTTTGTCCTTGTCGTTTGTAGAGGCAAGCTGCTCCTCCCCGTCAACGATCGTATGCACCTGTCCATCCTTGACATACTGCACTATGTCCCTGCCGTTTATTGTCATTTCATAGTACACCTCATTGCTTGAGTTCATCTTCATATCGCCGCTTGAATTGACTGTCTGCGATCCGTCGTCAACCGCAAGTGCAAATTTCACGTCAAGCGAGCCTGTCTCGGACATTTTCTTATACGCGCTGCTGTAGTCTGAATACGCACTCTTTCCTCCGCATGCGCCAAGCGTCAGCACGCAGACGCCCGCGATACCCATTGTGCAAAGTTTCCTTAATGCTTTCATAATTTTTTTCCTCCTGATTTCATTTAAAATAAATTATTATATTATCAGCCCCTGCCTTTACCTTTTAACGCTATTACCGTAAAGACAATGGCAGCAAGGCTCAAAGCCGCCAGCGCAAGCCACCCGTCCGCGATCGGGTTTATCATGCCTTCCGAATATGAATAAATGCTGTTTATTATCACAGCCTCCTGCTCCTCCAGCCCCAGCGCCGTCTGCGTAAAGCCGCTTGGCAGATTGTTGATGTCCGCCGTGGTACAGTATGCGACACAGGCATATCGGCACGATATGATATACGACACAATATCAACTATCCCTTGCAGCTCCACAATTATCCCCGAAAAAAGTATCTGCGGGATAAGCAGGATGGGAGCAAACGATATCGCCTGATCCGAATTGTTCACTAGCGCGGAGACGACAAGGCCAAGGCACGTAGCGCTCAGCATTGTCAGATATGTGGTGAGCCATATTTCCATATACGGCGCACCGCTCCACTGCATGCCATACTCAGGCATCCCAAGCAGGACTGCCACAGTTCCCGTGAGCAGGAATGTCTGCACCAAATCAAACACGCCATTCACAATAAGCTTAGAACCTACATACGGCACAAGCTTTAAATCTGCCATCCTCTCTCGCTTATATATCTGGCTTTCCTTGCATATCTCCTGAATAGAGTTGAAAAGCCCTATCCAAAAAGCGCAGCATGCAAGCGCAAGGGCAAGCTTCTGCGTATCAGCCGATGCCTTAAACGGATATCCGTCACTAAACGCCGCATACAGCAGCACGCCAAGCCCCGGTGCCATCAGCAGCTGTACCAGCATCCTCTTGGCATCATGCAGCTGCAGTTCCACATATCTTCTCACAAGAATTATTATCTGTCTCAGTGATGAGGCTTTCTTCTTTCTCCTGTTTGTCCCCTGCTCGATACGGATATTCGGCGCATATGCCGTCTCCGCGCTGTTTGCCCTGCTCTTTTCAAAGCCGTCCGCCCAGCTTGCCGCGTTTGAATTTATCAGGTCATAAATATCCACTAAATTATCAACTCCGAAAAATTCAAGCGCACCGGACGGCGTGCCAAAATAACACAGTCTTCCGCCTGTTCCCATCACTGCTATTTTATCGCACAAATTCAAGTTGAGAGGCGTATGCGTCACAAGCACTACCGTCTTACCGCCGTTTGCCATCTCTTTAAGCGTGAGCATCAGATTGCGCTCCGTTCCGGGGTCAAGCCCCGACGTCGGCTCGTCAAGGAAAAAGAGTTTGGGGTCTGAAAGCAGCTCTACGGCAATGCTCGCCCTCTTTTTCTGCCCTCCGCTAAGACTTCTTATCATTACGTCCTTTTTGTCGCTTAGCTTTACCATGGCAAGCGCCTGCTCAATGCCTGCCTGTATTTCCTCCTGCCCCGAATCGCGCGGCGCTCTCAGCTTCGCCGTAAAGTAAAGCATCCTCTCAAGCGTCAGGTTGTCATACACTATATCCTGCTGCGGCACATAGCCTATCAGGTTTTTCAGGCTGCTGTAGTTTGCCGCCAAATCCTCGCCGCCTATGGTGACATTGCCCTCGGATATGCTGCTGCACCCGCAAAGACAGTTCAGCAGAGTAGATTTACCCGCACCCGAGCCTCCGATTATCGCAACAAATTCGCCCGCGTTCACGGAGAAGTTTATGTCGCTATTTATCCTCTTTTTGTTCCTGCCTCTGCCCACGTCCTTTGACAGATGCGACACTTCAAAGCTCAGCCCTTCGGCTATCTTAATGTAATGCAGCACGCCGCCCTGGTATATGAACTGCGTATCGCCAATCATAAATCTGTCCATGTCAAACAGCTTCTGCCGCGATTTCATGTCCTCGCCATTGTACTGAACCTGTGCGTCAGACGACATGCGTTCGAGATAATATCCGCCGCTCTCCAAAACAATCCTGCAGTGCTGCTTGAATACGGACGGATAAGAAAGGCATATGCCGCATCCCGCGTCGCGCCCTATCGTCACTGTATTCTTGCCCGCAAGCTGATATTTGCGGTACATGTTCTGAGGGCTTGTGTCTGAAAAGAGAAACGCTACCTTATTGCCAGTCGTCTCATACCCGATCAAAAGCTTGTCGCCCCCGACAAGGCGTTTCTGCGGTATCTTTTCCCTGTTCCAGAATATGCCGTTGGTGCTGTGGTCGTCATATACCACCCAGCTTTCGCCATTAAAGCAGAACCGCCCATGTCTTTTTGATACAAGGCTGCTCGTCAATATGATGTCATTGTCATGACCGCGCCCAAACGTGACCTCCTCCTTTTGGAATGAGGCGAGATTCACTATCATGTCCCTGTCCGCGCCGTCAAGAATCGTGATGTAAAATTCCCTTATGCCCGCCATGCTCACACCTCCACGCGAAACGTCAGAATATACCTCTGCGGCACAAACTGCTTTATTTCCTCCAGCCTGAAACCGTAATAGCTAAGCTGTGCGATAATAAGCTCCTTGGCAATCCCCGGCCCGAAATACGCGGGGGCGTCCTTAGCCGTTATGTCATTGTCAACGATTATCAGCCTGCCGCCGCGGCGCAGCGCCTTTTTGAGGCTTTCTATAAATTCATCCTTTACATATTCCAGATTGGCGATATACACGGCATGGTACATTGAACACATAAATATAGTGTCCACGCTGTCCTGGGGCAGGCACGCGTCATTCAGCCTTCCGACGACAGGGGTTATGTTCAGGCTGTTTTTCTCAATAAGCTTTTTTAGGTAGGCGAGCGCGTCCTCATTTGTTTCAGTCGCATACACCCTGCCGTCTATCCCGGCGCTTTTGCTGAAAAAGTATGAGAAATACCCGCTGCCGCAGCCTATGTCCGCCACAGCCTCTCCTTCCTGTATGTTTATGTAGTCCAGCATTTCATTTGTCTTTTCCCAGAGATAACGGTTGGGGTTGTTGAAGGTCATATATTCACTCCACTCATTCAAAATCCCTGTTTCCACATCGCCCTCGGCGCGTTCATGCACGCTGCTGTCGTCATGCTCTGGCAGCGGCGTGATGAAGTCGTATTTATTGCGAAGATATTTTTTAAGTATGTCGTAATCATTATCCGCAAAAAAATGATAATAGTCCGCATAAAGCGGGACATTTAAGTCATCCCTTTTCTCTCCCGCATAGAGCTGGCAGAACCACAAAAGCGCCGTATAATCGTCGCCTATCCGCTCCTTAGTCATAGCTGCCTTTAAGTCCTGCGCCGCCTCATCAATGAGCGTGGCATTATTTTTTTCAAGCCCCTCATAGAGCTTCAGCGCAATGCGCTTTCCCCTGAGCGTATAGCCTGATGTAGATGTGCCGATAATGCGGTATCGGACAAGTGAAGACGATGACGTAACATTTATCATAGTATGGCTGCCCTCGGCAAACTCCGCGTGGTGGCTTTTGTCGGACTTAGGTATTTCATCCAGCTTTTTGAAAATAAGCACATATCTCTGTACAGTAAAGCGGAACTGCTCCGTCAGCTCAAAGCCGTAGTAATGAAGCTGGCTTATAAGCAAATCCCGCGACACGTGAGGTCCGTGGTACGGAAGCTCGTCGTCCTCCACCATATCGTTATCCACAAGAATAAATACGCCGTCAGGATTTAGCGCCCTGCGTATGCTGCCTACAAACTTGTCGCGCTCCTCGTCCGTAAACGCCGCATATACATTGTGGTAAAGCGAACACATATATACGGCATCCACGCGCACGTCAGGGGCAAGTCCTATGCCCTCAAAGCTGCTCTCCACAGCCTCCACATTCGTGACATTATATTTTTTGATATATTTATTCAAAAAATCGAGGTGGCGCGGGTTGGTCTCTATAGCATATACCTTGCCGCCCTCTCCCACTATGTCGCCAAACTTAAAGCTAAAATACCCGGGTCCCGCCCCTACGTCGGCTATTGACATCCCCCTGCGCAGCGGAAGCTTTGGTATATTTTCCTCAGTTTTCTCCCATCTGATGCGGTCGGGATTATTAAACAGTATAAAGTCCTCCAGAAAGCGCAGAAACTCCTTTGATTTGGTGTCCTTCCTGTCTATCTCAATAAAGTGGTATTTGCGGTTCAAGTACCATTTGAGATTGTAAAAATCATCCTTTGCCAGCATCTCATAAAAGCTTTCTACCATCGGCACGGACATAAATTCGCGCTTCACGCTGTCAGGCGCAAGCCAGTATTTGCACAGCCAGTCAAGCGCGGTATACTCTCCGCCGAAATTTTCATTTGGGATCAGCTCATCATATATATGCCTTGCTTCCTTCAAAAGCTCCGCATTGCCTGTATCAAGATAGCCTAGAATTTTTCGCCCGCCTTCCTTGCCTCCCTCGGTTATGTCAAAGGAATCAAGGCTTCCAAGATGAATAAATGAATGTTTTGAATTGATATTAAGCATCTCCTATTGCATCCTCCGTCGTATTATTTAAGTATGGATTGAGTTCACCTTCCGCATAGTTGCTCCTTGGAAACGGCAGAAACTCAACGGAATTAAACTCCTCCGCCACCTCATCCGCAAGGAATTTGCCAAGCGGCGTAAGCCCCACTGTCCTTTCGTCTTCATAGATAAGCCCGTTACGCTTTAGGCGTTCTACTTTCTTTTTGAAAACATCATCAAATTCAAAGCCTGTAATGCGCCTGTAGTCCGCCTTGCGCACATCGCGGTTTTTAATCGGAAGGATTATCGCCCACCTCGCCTGCTGCTCCTTGTCCCGCTTATAGCCTCTGTTTACGGGCAGCATATTGCTGTCTATTTTGGCGTAATATTCCTCAAAGCTCTGCGTGTTGAGCGCAAACCTATCCCTGTAGCTGCTGAACGCCGTAAGCCCAAAGCCTATCTGGTCGTACAGATTGCAGCACTGGTTGTACGCGTAATGCGAGAATATTTTCTTTTGCTTTGAGAATACGCGCCTTAAATTCTCGTGATAGCCGTTCTCCTCCAAAATGTCGTATGATATCTGCTTCATCATCAT
>CANQHZ010000115.1 GCA_947623805.1 uncultured Lachnospiraceae bacterium
AAGCTGATTATCAATGAGTGCCTTGAAAAAAATCAGAAATAATCCACGTCAACACTTGACAACTCTTATCAGAAGAAAGGCTGACAGCCTGAAGATAAAAAGGAGTACGATATGCTGACACTTTATACTGCCATAGGGAACTACCACTTGACCGAAAAGGGGCTTCCCCTTGTCACTGCAGGCGGACATGACTGCGCACTGGATGCCCACGAACTGCTGTTATGGTCCAGCCTTGCCTTCCGAATACTGACCTACCAGGAACTCAAGGCGGAATTCTATGAAAAGGAACGGGAACTGCACATCCTTGGGGAACTGGACTTTAACCATTACTTAAACCGCCTCATCATGCGCAGGCTGGTGGTTTCTGGCAAGGACTGCACTGGCGTGGATGCCCTGTATGACCTCTTAGGGCATCTGTACCTTCAACCCGCGCCGAACAGTATTGCCATAAAAGCCGTTTCCTTCCTAAAGCTCATCCTCGGCCGCAGGCTCCCTTTCCGAAAAGCCTTGGCTGTATTCCATACCGAAAAACTTGAGCCGATGGAAAAGCAGATCCTAGCACTGCTGCGCCATGAAATGTTGTCCACTGCGGAGCTGATACAGTGTACGGAAAAAGGCAAGACCCGCGTAAAGGACAGCAGTGACCTGATGGACTGCCTGTACCGAGAAGGAGACTGCGACTGTGAGAGCATCGTCACAGACTGCCGCGTTTCCGAAAGCAGGTTCCCCGTGCTTACCGCCGTCGCCAACCTCTACCTCAAGCAGCAGGTCACTTTGCAGATCTTGTAAGGAGGCATTTATGAAACACATACCAAAACCATTATTTAGGCGGCTGCTCCTGACCTTTCTGGCTGGGGGCGGCTGCTTCCTTATTGGGTTTATTTTCTTCCTGCGGGATGGGGATATGCCCTTTTTTACCCTGAGCATCCTGCTTTTCCTGCCCTCCTGCAGGAAAGGCATCCTGTTCTTCCTTCAGGTAAAAAAAGCCTACACCGTACTGGAGGGAATCTGCACGGGTGTCCGCATAAACCTGCTTGGCGGCACCATGAACATCTGCCTTGATGATGCGGAAAAGAACGAACACTGCCTTGTGATAGGAAAAGACCATAAAATCCGCACCAGATACTCCTACCGCTTCTATTTCAGGGACTCTAAAGGTATTTCCCCAGGCAGAAATCCGCTTCTTAAAAAGGCCCTGCTGACGGACAATCTGCTGGGTGTGGAGAAACTTCAGCTTAATTAAATAAAATCTGTTTTTCCCTATATTTGCATAGATAAATGCAGTGCCATGTGATAAAATAGAGGATAGAAAGAGGTGTTTGCATGATAAACGTAATTATTGATGAATTTACCCCCTGCCTCAAAGATGCACGGACAGGAGAGCTCGTACAAACAGAAGTAATCCGTATAAAGAGAAAATCATTTCTGAAAAAATACAATAAGCGGAATGGATGGTACACAAACTGGGAAACCCTTGCAGACGAAAATGAAATATATGCATTAGTTGTAGAAGGGTCCGTGGACATTCAGGGATTAGTTGCTGTAACCCGCAATGACGATATGCAGGCGCTATATATCAGCTGGATGTGTGCCAGCCCTGATAATAATAAGCAACTTGCAGATAACGTAAAATATCTCGGTGTCGGAGGCCACCTGTTTGCAATAGCTGCCCAGAAATCGGTCAGTTTTGGTTATGACGGTTATATGTATGGCTTCGCAGCCGACAAGAAACTATTGGAACATTATGTCAATACATTTCACGGGGAAGTAATTGCCGTCCTGCACCCATACCAATTTGCAATCGGCGAGCAGGCCGCAAAAGAGATTATGGAGGTGTATGATTATGAATGGACAGATGAAGAAATATAAGGAAAGCCTGGCAAATATGTCAGAGCCAATACTGTTAAGCCAATGCCCGAAAGTCCGGCTGGACTTAAGGGGGCTGATGCAGTATGCTAAGGAAAAAGGTGTGAAAGTAATAGAATTAACGGAAAAAGAAAAAGCAGCTTTCATAAAGGAGTAGGATATAAAAAATGATGTACAGACAAAATCTTGTATCTAATCATTTGACATTATCCATATATTGTGCTAATATGTTCCTGTAATTGATTTTTGTGCTTCCATCGGGATATGCCAGACGCATAGATGCACACGCTGTTTATGATTGAAATAAGTGTCAGAAAAACCATGCCATTAAGTGGCAGTTTTTTGGCACTTTTTTAATGCAACCAAAAATATTTTTCATCAAGAAAGGAGAATGTAACATGTTTACACCAATCACACTTACAGGAAGGGTCACAGCCGACCTTGAACTCCAGACAAGCCAGAATAACACGGAATATGTCCAGTTCAATGTGGCAGTCAACAAAGGCTATGGAGATCAGGAACACCCTAATTTCTACCAGTGCGTCCTGTTCGGGAAGGCAGCTGAGAGGATCAGCAAAGACGGGGTCAAAAAGGGTAGCCTGCTTTTTATCACGGGCGACCTTGACCTTGTGGAATTTACCCACAAGTCGGATAATTCAAAAGGCATGATCCCCAAGATCACCGTGTACGAATGGAACTATATCCCGACAGGGAAACGCGTACAGAAGACAGCAATACTAATGCAGGCAACGGCACATCCGCACCTGCCGGTCCGAATGACGGTTACAAGCTGAAACTCAACCATGGTGACTTAAAGGCAACTCAGGGAGATACAGGTCATTCACAGATTGATATGATCACAGATGTATATGCACATATACTGGATGAGGATAGAAAGGTAAATGCCCAAAAGTTTGAGACAACCTTCTACGCTAAAAATTCCGTTAATCCATTGAAGGATGTAACACCGCCTGAAGATGGAAACTCAGACCTGGCAAATTTAATCTCAGCATTAGAACAATCACCAGAACTGGTTGCTATGCTGACAAAAGCACTGAAGCAAAATGCTATTAGCAGCTAATACCTGCTAATTTTGCAATTAGCAAATTATTAGCAACAGTTTTGAAAGTGCTATTTATTGTTCGATTCCCTGTTAGCAACACGGCTGATAATATATATCCGAAAAACGAGTCCTCTGACTTTTGGTTTCGTCTTGTGACAAAAAAAGAAAAGCATTAAGAAATCCAGTATTTTCAATGCTTTCCAGCGTCCCCGAGACGACTTGAACGTCCGACCCCACGCTTAGGAGGCGTGTGCTCTATCCAACTGAGCTACGAGGACTTGTATGAAAAATTTGCTAATAAGCAAATCATTCAGCTATGAAATTGTTGATTTTACGTTGCTTTGGTAAACGAACACCTACCGCTTAGGAGGCGATTGCTCTATCCAACTGAGCTACGAGGACCTGCAAAAATACCATGCTATTTCATTATAACAGAAGATAAAAATATTGCAACTATTTTTAATTGATTTTTATATTTTTATATTTCACTCCGGAAAATTTATATACCCCTGCAGCCACACCACGCCCTTAAAGCGCCTGCCCACCGCGGGCTCGCCGAACAAATCCTCCTTGTTTATGCAGACTTCAATGGTAAGCTCATTGCATTCTACTGTCATAAAAAACAGCTCCTCACCTGTAAGACGGTTTTTACCGCTGCTCACCTCTGTAATCTCACCAAGTATCGAATACAAGTCACACTCTACGCCATACGGCATAAAATACGTATCCACAAGGCTGAACACGTCTTCATCATGGATTTTGCGCGAGATAATCGTATACGTGTCCATATCGTCAAGCGTGAGGCTTTCGATTGCCTCCTCGTCGCCATTTCTTGCCTGATTGAGCAGCTGGTTCCTCTCATAAGATGCCTTTTTAATGCGCTCTTTTTCGTGCTCATTTTTGATAATCGGCATCATAATCATGCCATCAGTACAGAGGGCGCTTAAAATTAGCGATGTGCCTCTTACGGGAAGTTGGTCCAAACTCTGCAGACGCTTATATGGTATCATATTCTGCAGATAAAATATAAGCGACACTCCAACCTTTAAATCATCGCACACTCCCGCATACGACTCTTTTTCCATATGGCGCTCTATCGTGACATCCTCGTACGAGCTTATATGCGAGCCGCGCAGATATGGAAAATAATACTCATACAGAAAGCTGCCCTCCTCGTCAAACTCACCCCGCACACACACTCCCGCATTCGGCGCAAAATCCACATAAAGCTCGGCATATACCCTATCCTCGTCATCTGCGGTAATATCCTTCCCGCAGGCATACGAGCAGCCCGCATTTTTATCCGCTCTTAAAATCGTGCTCTCTACTACCTTATTAATAATATCCTGTAATTCTTCTCTTTTTTTAACCTTGCTAAAACCAACCGCTCTCAAATATTTATGCACTTAAAACCATGTCCCTTCGTGTCAAATATTATCAAAGGAACTGCTCATAAATTACCTGTCCTTACTTATTTTTAACAGTTCCTTAGTTCGGTCTTTCCGCCCATATACGGCTGCAGAACCTTGGGAATCTTTACTGAGCCGTCCGCCTGAAGATTATTCTCGAGAAATGCAATCAACATTCTCGGCGGCGCGACTACCGTATTATTTAATGTATGCGCAAAATATTTTCCGTTCTCACCGTTTACCCTGATTTTTAATCTTCTCGCCTGCGCATCGCCTAAATTAGAACAGCTTCCGACCTCAAAATATTTCTTCTGTCTAGGCGACCATGCCTCCACGTCTACAGATTTCACCTTTAAATCGGCCAAATCTCCTGAGCAGCACTCCAGCGTGCGGACAGGAATATCAAGCGACCTAAACAAATCGACCGTATTCTGCCAGAGCTTGTCAAACCACATAGGCGACTCCTCGGGCTTACATACGACAATCATCTCCTGCTTTTCAAACTGGTGTATTCTATATACGCCCCTCTCCTCGACGCCGTGAGCGCCTTTTTCCTTTCTAAAACAGGGCGAGTAGCTTGTGAGTGTCTTTGGCAGCTCCGCCTCCGGAATGATGGTGTCAATAAATTTGCCAATCATTGAGTGCTCGCTTGTGCCGATAAGATACAAATCTTCGCCCTCAATCTTGTACATCATAGCATCCATTTCATCAAAGCTCATAACGCCCGTCACCACGTTGCTCCTAATCATAAACGGCGGCACGCAGTAAGTAAAGCCCCTGTCAATCATAAAATCTCTCGCGTAAGCGATTACTGCTGAATGCAAGCGCGCAATATCGCCCATCAAATAATAAAAGCCATTGCCCGCTACTTTCCTCGCGCTGTCAAGGTCAATGCCATTAAAGCGCTCCATGATTTCCGTGTGGTACGGTATCTCAAAGTCAGGCACTACAGGCTCGCCGTACTTCTGGACCTCGACATTTTCCGCGTCGCTCTTGCCGATGGGTACACTGGGGTCAATGATGTTTGGTATAGTCATCATTATCTTTGTCACTTTATCGTTTAATTCTTTCTCTGCCTCGGCAAGCTCCTCAAGACGCTTTGCCTGCGCGTTCACCTGCTTTTTGACCTCCTCGGCCTCGTCTTTTTTGCCCTGTCCCATCAGTGCGCCTATCTGCTTTGAAAGCTTGTTCCTCTCTGCTCTGAGATTGTCTGCCTCCTGCTGCGTTTTCCGTGCCTGCGCGTCAAGCTCGATTACTTCGTCTACCAACGGCAGCTTATGGTCCTGAAATTTCTTTTTGATATTCTCCTTTACAGCGTCAGGATTTTCCCTCAAAAACTTAATGTCTATCATTTCGATTATGCTCCTTTATTAAAATATATTTTACACTATGGCAAATGGCGGACACCGCCGTCTGCCGCAATTATTTGATGACCGTCTGTATTACGACTGTCGTATCTTTAATAAGGTCTACAAATTTTTCCTTCATCATAACTTGTCCAAACTTATCTTCAACTATACGCAGCACAGGCCTTTCAGGAAAATGCAGGTTCTGGCGCATGACAATGCCCACTTCTCCCTGGTTTGTCTTGACGCGCGAGCCGACAGGATAAACGGCTATAAGCTGCAGAAACGCTTCAACGATATCATCATCATACCATATGCCGCTGTAATTTCTGATAAGGTTAATCGCTTCATGTACACGCACTCTTGCTTTTCCTATGCCGCAGATAAGCTCATCAAATTCATCGCACACGCCTACTATCTGCACCATTCTCGACACTAAATCCGTGCCGAGCGGATAGCCTGTGCCATCCTTGCGCTCATGGTGATTGAGCACTATGTTCTTGGCATTCTCTGAAAGCCAGTCTTCGCCCTTTATCGCTGTATAGCCATATATGGAATGTTTCTTATATTCTTGCTGGTCTTTCGTGGGCAAAAGATTTATATCCTGGTCCTCATAGCGCACTACTAAATACCTAAGCCCTAAATCATGCATCAAAGAAGCGACACCAATGTCATAAACTTCTCTTTCCGAAAGCCCCAGCTTCAAAGCAATCAGCGTAGCAATTGTACACACCTGTACGGAATGTTCATAAATGTCCGCGCTTCTTTCCTTTACGTCATAGACCTTCTCGACTACCTCGTCCTCCTCAAGAATATCAGATATAATATTCTTTGCTGTCTCCGCAATCTGTTTCAAGGTCTCTGTCCTTTGGTATACATGCAGCTCCAGTATGTCCTTTACTTTGTCGCTCACCTGTTTTTCAACATCGTCACGCAGAATAGTTACCGCCTGCATCTCAATCCTTGGCTTAGGCTGATTTTCAGGTGTTTTTTTATTCTGCGGAGCGGCAGGCGACGAAGTCTGTGTTTTTGAAGGCGCGGAAGCTGTTGCCTGCGTTCTTGAGGAGGCGGGCGCGGGCTTTGGCTCGTCTTTTTTCTTAGGCACAGATGCGGGCTTTTCTTCTTTTGCCCCGCCTAAAGCAGGCTCGTCCTCGATATATACTGTGAAAATGTTCATCTCTCTGAGCTTTTCAATGTATGGCTCTTTTATCACTGTGCCTTTGCCGAGCACGACCGTATAATCTTCAAGCAGGACATCATTGGCAAGAATATCGCCGTCCTTTAAATCTTCTACTGTAACTAATCTCATAGGTAAAGCCCTAACCTTTCTTAATCAAGATATTCCACATCGTTTGACGAACTGCCTATCGCTCGCTCGACAGCGACTTTTTCCTCGTTACTTAAAGGAATTGCCGAATCTCCATTTTTGATGCGTTTTGAGTATGAATAACAGCCCTCCGAGCTATGTACCGAATTTATTAAAAATCCACTGTTATTCTCATCAAGCAGGACGAGTACAAAACTGAGCTTGCCCCCCATCTCCTTAAAGGCATCATACTTGACAAGTCCCAACTTTTGAAAAGTCGTCTCATGTTTTTCAAAAAGTTTTTTGATGTCCTCTTTGTTCGTTTCGACGCTTGATTTTATAAATTTATTATCCTCGTAAAGAGTGATTATGTCGTCCTCGAGACTGCTTGCGTCTTTGCCCAGCATAAATTTTTGATATTTCTTTTTAAATTTGTTTATCTGCACGAATGCTACTATTATAAAAACCAGCAGGATGACAACCGCAATGACTAATCCAAGAAAAATATATCCCGCATCTACTCCACCGATGCCTAGACTGTTAAAAAAATTGCTGTTCATTAGTATTCCCCCTATAAATTTATGTTAGAAAGCGCCTCTGCAAGCCTGTCAAGGTCATCATTTGAATAGAACTCCAACTCTATTTTTCCCGAGCCGCTGCTGCCTTTTGCTGTTATCTCTACCTTTCGGCTGAGCTTTTCCTTTAGGCGATTTTCGATATCTTCATATATATATTGGACCGCTTGCGAGGGTTCTTCTTTTTTGGGTTTTTCTTCCTTTGGATTGAGTATGCCTTTGACAAGCTTTTCGACTTCGCGGACACTTAGCTTTTCATCAAAAATTTTCTGCGCGAGCAAAAGCTGCTGTTCTTCGTCCTCTATCGGAATAAGCGCTCTTGCATGTCCCGTGGAAATCATATCGTCTATTATCATCTGCTGCACTTCATCGCAAAGCTTTAAGAGGCGCATGCTGTTTGTGACTGTGGTCCTGCTCTTTGACACTCTTTCGGCGACTTCATCCTGCTTTAGATTAAACTCTTCCAAAAGGCGCTTGTAGGCGAGTGCTTCCTCTATCGGGTTTAGGTCTTCGCGCTGTATGTTTTCTATGAGGGAAATTTCCACTATCTCACGCTCGGTATAATTTTTGATTATAACGGGAACTTCCTTTAGTCCTGCAAGCTTAGCGGCACGCCACCTGCGCTCTCCTGCGATTATCTCATAATAGTCTTTTCTGTCCTGCACGAGTATCGGCTGTAAAAGTCCAAACTGTCTGATTGAATCGGCAAGCTCCTGCAGAGCGTCCTCGTCAAAGTTTTTTCTGGGCTGGTCTCTATTTGGTTCAACTTTGGTTATTTTCACGATAGTTTCCGCCTTGCTTATAAGGGCATCGTTTTCGCTTTTTGTCTTGTCTGGCGTTGTCTGCGGCATCGGTATCAGGCTGTCCAGACCCTTACCTAGTCCCTTTCCTTTTGTTTTTGCTGGCATTGAAAAATTTCTCCTTTTAGCTTTGTTACCTAATTTATTACTTCTTCGGCAAGCGCCATATAGCTTTCCGCACCTGCTGATTTTGGTTCGTATATATTTATCGGCTTGCCATAGCTTGGCGCTTCGGCGAGTCTGATGTTTCTCGGTATTACTGTTTTATAAATTTTTTGGTTTAAGTGGCTCTTTACGTCCTCGACTACCTGCGCGGAAAGATTGGTGCGCGAGTCGTACATTGTGAACACGACGCCTTCCATTTCCAAATCGGGGTTTAATCTTTCCTTGACGAGATTTATTGTATGTATAAGCTGGCTTAGTCCTTCGAGCGCATAGTATTCACACTGGATTGGGACAAGGACTGAGTCGGCTGTGGTCATTGCGTTTACTGTGAGCAAATTCAATGAGGGCGGGCAATCTATGATTATATAGTCATATCTATCTTTTATCCAGTCTACTTCGCTTTTTAATATGTATTCTTTTTTTTCTACTCCGATTAGTTCGATTTCAGCCGCGGCAAGGTTGACATTTGAGGGTAAGATAGAAACGTTGGGGACTACATCCTTTAATAAGCAGTTCTCTATGGAGCAGTCGCCTAACATCAGTTCGTATATGGTGTTTTCAAGCTCGTTTTTCTCGATGCCGTAGCCGCTTGTGGTATTGCCTTGTGGGTCGATGTCGATTACGAGGACTTTTTTGCCTTTTGCGCCGATGCATGATGATAGGTTGATTGCGGTTGTTGTCTTGCCGACGCCGCCTTTTTGATTGGCGATTGCTATTACTCTGCCCATGGTGGTTGTGTCTCCTTTGTGGGGTAGTGGTGTATTGTTAATGTGTGTGATGTTTGAAAAATCTATAGATTACATTATACCACTATTGTTTTGTATTATCTACAATGAATTTGATTATTTTTGTTCAGCACTCAAGCCTTGACGGATCAAGAAGGAAATCATAGATATTCATTATCTGAATCCCATGCTCATCATAGTGGAAAGGCACGGTATCTTTTGTCACCACTATTTTCCTGAAGGAATCATCAATTTTTCGGAATGGTCTGGTTTCCTGTTCCTGTTTTCCAGCATCAGGAATCGAATACGCTGACTGTATATACAATCTGTTTGAACCGGCATTGCAGACAAAATCAACTTCAAGCTGTTTACGGATTACTTTTCCGCCAACGTCTTTTTGTGCGATCGTTACGACTCCCACATCTACGTTGTAACCCCTCATCCGCAGTTCATTATAAAGTACATTTTCCATTATATGCGTCTGTTCAAATTGCCGAAAATTAATACGGGAATTTCGCAGCCCCAAATCCGAAAAATAATATTTTCTAGGAGTCTCAATATATGCTTTTCCCCGTATATCGTATCTCTGTGCAGACTCCATTAAAAAAGAATCCTCAAAATAATCTAAATACCGTTTGATCGTTGCTGCCGTGATCTTGGATTTTTTGACTGTGCGGAAAGTATTTTTCAGCTTTTCAGGATTCGTCAACGAGCCGACAGCCGATGACAAAATATTAAGCAAATCTTCCAGCTCTCCCTGATTTTTTACCTTATTGCGTTTAAAAATATCCCGGATATATATTTCGTCAAACAGGTTGTTCAACGTGGCGGCTTTGTCAGCATCTTCATTTTTGAGAACCACCATCGGAATCCCGCCATACAGCATATATTGTGAAAGCCCTTCATATTTATCTCCCGGATAAACAGACATAAATTCAGCGAAACTTAAAGGGTACATATGAATTTCATCACCCCTGCCGGCAAATTCTGTTATGATGTCACTTGAAAGGAATTTCGCGTTGCTCCCGGTAACATATACATCCATGTTATCTTTACGAAGATAGCCGTTCAAAACAGTTTCAAAACAGTCAAGCATCTGTACTTCGTCAAGAAGAAGATAGTAAATCTGAGCGTCTGTTATTTTGGAACGTATATATGCCATAAACTTTTCAGGATCGGCTCTTCTGTTTCTCTTTTCAAGTTCGATTAAATTCTCCCCGATCAGATATAGGTCATCTGCCGAGTCAAAAGCAAATCGGATGATATGATCTTCCGGCACGCCTTTTTCCAAAAGATGACGGTAAAACAATGTGTTCAGAAGATAGGATTTGCCGCACCTTCTGATTCCAGTTATCACTTTGATCAACCCATTCCCTTTGCGTTTGATCAGTTTATTCAGATATAAGTCACGTTTGATTTCCATATTGCGATCCTTTACAATAGATTTTTGCAACTATTTGTATTTTTCTATTATATGATATCACAAACTGCGCAAAAGAGCAATCTTTTGAAATAGATTTTTGCAACTATAAGGAGCATACACAAATCCCTTCACTTCTTCGGGCATAAGAGAACCGCCGTACAGGAGTCCATTCCCATACGGCGGCATCTTTATTTCCCAAAGCAAGGACATTTTTACGCTATTCTACTTATGAAATTTACTCAATGTACGTTAACTATGCACAATATATATTACATAATCTCATTTTATTAAGTTCTCTGCTTAATGTCTATGCCCATATTTTCTATTTCTGCCATTCCGACAGTTTCCCATGCCTTCATAAATATGTACCTGTTTATTGGAATTATTAAATAGGCTTAACACTTCTCTCCACAACTCTTGTCTCTGTATAATTTTTCTCCATTCTAATCAACTATTTTATACCTAAATTTCATTCCATTTTTCTGCTATCCCCTCTGATAAACCTAAAGAACAAAACGCCCTATTGTGGAATATTTTTGTATCCATCCATCATCTTCATAACACGCAATTTCACTTCCCATCTTTTCACTAATCTCAATCATATTATAACATTTATCACTTTCCTTTATTATTAAACTTAAGCAATCCTTATTTTCTTCAAACATTTCCAAAAAAAGATATATAACATTTGTAATTGTTTCTGACAATAAATCACAAACGGCTTCCTGCTGTTGCACATTCAAACTTGAAAAACAACTATATTGTTCTAATTTAACAGGGTTAACTGTGCTTTGTTTTACAATTCCCATTGATAACTTCAATGCCCTGTCCCTTACATTTTGAA
>CANQHZ010000116.1 GCA_947623805.1 uncultured Lachnospiraceae bacterium
AGCGGGATGCTGTTCATCGTTCTGCCTTCCGGCCGGCAGCTCTGCTATGTAAAGCCTAAGATGGGCGTCAACAAGTTCGGCGGCGATTCCGTCACCTATGAGGGAGTCGGTAGCACAAAGAAGTGGGAGCGCATCGAATCTTACGGCCCGAAATTCGTGGAAAACATCGTCCAAGCGGTTTCAAGAGATATCCTCATGTACTCCATACGGACGCTTTCCCACTGTTTTATTGTCGGACATGTCCATGACGAGCTAATTATCGAGTGCAGTATGGGCGTTTCTCTGGACGCCGTCTGTGAGCAGATGGGAAGGACGCCGCCGTGGATCAAGGGGCTGAAGCTCCAGGCGGACGGCTATGAAACCATGTTTTACAAGAAGGACTGAAAAAGGCGGTGCCTATCGTGATGATAAGCACCGCCCACTTTTTAACGGTTGAAAATGTCTTTTGCCAGCGGCTGCACCAGGCTGCGGATTTTCCTGATGTCATCCGATACCGTGCGCTGCTTGATGCCAAGCTCGTCCGCCATTTCCTGCTGGGTGGCTCCATCGTAGAGCAGACGGAAGATTCTGCCGTACTTCGGCTTGATTTCTGTCAGCATGGAAATAAGGTCTTCCAAGATGGTCTCATAAATCACATCATCCTCAAACGCCCCTTCGGCGGCCGGCTCTGTCCCCTCGTCCATCAGTATGGAGAGGGAGGCGGGCTTATTCCGTTCGCGGCTGGCCTCCGAGAAATACTTGCACTTCTCACAGCGGTTGTCCTCCGGGCAGCGGATAAGCCGGCCATTCTTTCCCTTGACCATACAGCGGCCGTCCCGGTCCTCCCGTTTGATCTCCGCCCAGATTGGCGCCATGTAGGCTTTGTACTCTTCTTCGGAAGCATCCACCATGACCACCCGGCATTTGCGGTTTCCGATACGCCGCCAGGTGACGTCCTCCGGCTTGATACCAAAATCGCGGATAACCTCATCGGTTACCATCATTGGAATCTGATACTGCTCGTCCTGTTTTTTACTCTGATTTACTGTCATTCTCCGGGCCCTCCTTCGACCCTGTTTGGTCGAAATGAGGACTCGCAAGAGCAACTGGGAAAAAGACGCAGCTGACCAACCGAAACGAAATCCTCATTTCAGTGCTGGCCAACTATTCCAGTCGTTGGCGTTATGTTCAGTTGTCTGCCGCTCTGCTCTGGAATCATCCGTGATCGGCGGATGAGCTTTGCAACAGAGTAAACCGTTTTTTTAGATTCACAAATTTCCGTATGCGTTCGCAACTCAAAATTTTGCGAAGGTGTAGAAATTTCATCGAAAGTGTGATAGAATACAGATGTGTATTTCACTCGCGTCAGGAAATTTCTATCCGTCCGGTTTACTGATTCCAGTTTATCAAAACGGCTTATTTGAAAATCGGACTGTACGGACAGCCACGGACGCTCTCGGACAGAGGATAAATCTTAGAGCAAGGAGGTAAATGAGGCATGACATTTTCTGAGTATGCTTTGGGTCTTTCCCCATTTATTTCATATGGAAAATCTGAGCATGACTATTTCACAGAACTTATCGGAAATTTCATAAAAGATGCCACAATGGACTCCTGCCAGATATTGAAAAGGAAAGATGACACAAAATATCGATACATAAGAGGAACCCGTACCATACCACAAAGGGATGCAAAATATCTTTACACCCATCGGGATTCGGATAAGTTCTCAAAATGGATTTGGGAGCGGATGGACGAGTCCGACTCTTATGACAGCGTAGTGGACTGGCTAAGCAATTGCGGAATTGCAGATACCGATCCATCAATCGCGTGTGCCAGCTTATTGGAGCGAATTTTTCTGGACATTATCAATGCTTCTTCTGCATCTCAGTCCATTCCAAAACCGGATATTGATTTGGAACTGATTAATGAAATCGAACAAAAAATAAAATCGCTGCCGCGTCCGACTAATGTGCCGGTTCCCGCAGCAGCGACTGATGATGAGCAAAAATATATTAACGAACTGTATTTGGCATATGCCGATGCCGAAGGTTTGAGCGCTTTCTCAGAGGATGACCTTTCCAGCTTCCCAGATTATGCAGAGGATTTGGATGACCGTCGTATTGACTTCTACGCCGCTGAAACGATACGGCGCGGTGTATTAGAACTTGGAAGCGGCAAGTTGTCTGACCAGTTTAATGTGTTAAAAGGCGAAACACTTGATGGAGTGAAGGATACTGCCAAACGCACTCATCCGAATGGCTTCGATCATATGCTTGCTGTAATGGAGCAGGCTGTCCATGCCCCGGTAAACAACTATTTGCTCAGCTCTTCTCCATACTGGATCAGCGGAAAAATTAAAAAAGGCGTATGCCATCATCTCGTAAATGACGGCAAATTGATATGGGTAAAGAGGAGGCAAAAGAAATGAACACTCCTGCGCTCGGCTCCACCTTTGAAATTTCTCTCCGTATTCTTTTGCTGTTGAATGAGGCACACGGGGCAACTTTGGATGAGCAACAGATCGGAGCAGTTGATTTTATTTCTGTCTATGCGGCTGATTTTGGACTGTTAGACGAAAACCTTCATGGCTACAGCAACTATAGATTCAGCGAATATCCCGCAAGGAAACTTCTCGTTTCTTCTGCCCTAAAAGGGCTTTTACTGGATGGGAACATTCGGTTTCAGCCTGCTCCAACAGGGTACAAATATTTCATAACATGTGCCGGTAAGAGCATCTGTAAAAAGCTGACCAGCAACTATGCCAATGAATATAGAATTGCGGTTCAAACTGTAATAAAAAGTTTTGATAACGCAAACACCGAGTTGATGCTCCGGGAAATTAGTCGGCTTACCATACAATCATTAGAAGGAGGTCAGGCATGAATAGATTCTACATCGAAAAACTCGTCGTGTCTGGCGGAGGGCATAAAGCGTCCGTTATTGATTTCCGGCCGGGATTAAACTTTGTTTTAGGACCTTCTAACACCGGAAAAAGTCTTGTGATGGACTGCATAGATTATGTATTTGGATTTACACCAAAGAAAAATCGTCCCTCCAAGATCGTCGATAACAGCTATGGCTATAACTGTATTTCTCTTCATTTGGCTACTGGTCGGGGAACCGTGATTTTAGAGCGTAAAATCGGTGGCTCTAAAATCAGCGTCAGCGGTACAGATCCTACCGTTGATCATGGTTCTTATAGCGTAAACCACAATGCGAAAAAGAACATCAATGCCGTATATCTTCATTTGCTGGGCATTGATGAACCTCACTCTGTGCGTTCAGCGGAAACAGGCTCAAAAACCCAGGAACTGACATGGAGAAGTATGCTTCACCTGTTTTTTATCCGCCAGGCTGACGTAGCAAGGGAAAGTTCTTCGCTGTTAGCTCCCGGCAGCTTTGGACCTACAGCCTCCGCCGCCGTTTTACTTTATTTATTAACCGGCCAAGATGCAGATGATCTGGAGGCGGAGGAAGACCCCAAAATCAGTGCCGCGAAGAAAAAAGCCCTAATAGGCTACATTCAAGAGAAAGTGAATGAACTGTCTGTCAGACGCGAAAAACTGGAGCAGGCACTTTCTTCTGAAGAAATCACGAGTCCTCACGCAAGCGTTGAGCGGGTACAAAAAGAGATTTCTGAACTGCAAGCGCAGTTGGATGCCGCCTCGAAAGAGAGCCAGCAAATTATGTCGCAAATATATGAATGGAACGGAAAACTTTCCGAGTCCCAAACCGTAGGGCATAATTTTGCTATCCTGCGGCGGCAATATCAATCCGATATCAGGAGAATCGGTTTCATCGTTGAAGGCGCTGCAAGTGCTTCCCCTGTGCGGAAAAAAGTCAAGTGCCCGGTTTGCGGCGAAGAAACTGAGCGAACCTATGATACGACTTTTATCGATGCCTCTGCTGCTGAACTTGAAAAGATTAAACGGCATTTGACTGAACTGAACGATGCACAGCATAGTGTCGCACGCCAACAGGAAAAAATTATGGAAAATATCCGTGCATTAGAGGAACGGAAAGGTGCTATCGATATTTTGATTTCAGATCAACTACAGCCAAAGCTATCCGCATTTGAGGAGGAACTCGAAAAGCAGCTCAAGCTGATGCGCCTGTCAAACGAACTGGAAATTGTCCGGCAGGATGAAGTCCAGTATAGAAGTGATTTGTTCAGCAAAGAAACGGAAGAGACATCGAAACCTCAAAAGCATAGTATTTTTGACGATTATGGTTACGACATTATTCACGGTTTTGAGGAAAAACTACGGGAAATTTTAAAGGCATCTAAAGTTGGCGGCGCAGAAACGGCCAGGTTAAATATGGAAAACTTTGATATCGAGATTGGAGGACTTAAAAAATCTGTTTCGATGGGCGGTGGCTTCTGCGGTATATTGAACACAATCACCACCCTTGCAATGAGTGCTTATCTCATAGAACTGGGGCGGCCTGCACCAGGATTCTACGCTGTTGACTCATCTTTGACACAGCTATCCGAGGCAGAACATAAAGAGCAGAGTGATACCATTAAACAGAATTTTATCGAACACCTTATCGCCCATGCCCATGAACGACAGGTAATCATTGTTGAGCAAACAAAGCGTATGCCCTTTATTCCCTCTGAGGATGAGGAAAAAGGTGTCCATGTAATTCGCTTTACCCGAAACAAGCAAGACGGTAGATATGGTCTTTTGAATGAGGTTTTTAACCCGGAAGATCAATGATCCTACATAATTTGCTTTTTAAGCAAGAGCAGGAGGCATAAAATGCGAATAAGCTATAACAAGTTATGGAAAATGCTAATTGACCAAAATATGAATAAACGCGACCTGGCAGAAAAAAGCGGCGTGAGTACGGCCTCTATTGCCAAACTGAGCAAAGGCGCAAACATTACCACGGATGTGCTGCTTAAGATTTGTGAAGCAATGAATTGCCACATAGAAGATATTCTTGAAACGATTGATGACTGAAGGAGGTTGTTTGATGCCCGATATTGTAAAACTTGATATGGACACTCCCTCTGTTCAATATTTGTGCAGAAAATGCAAACGGATTGCGAAAGTCATCGAAATGGTAGGACCAATTCAATATACACCTCATAAGGAGGATGCTTATTCTTTTTTGATTCATGAAATTATCGAACAGATGCTTTCTGTTAAGGCAGGACACAAAATTTATAGCAGACTCGAAGAACTTTGCGGAGGATATGTATCACCTGATCGAATTTGTTCACTTACTGATGAACAGATCCGAAGTACAGGAACCTCCAATGCCAAGGTCGAATATATTCGAAACGTTACCAATGCTATTACAGGTGGGACGCTTAATTTTGAAGCAATGCAACAACTATCAGATAATGAAATTATTGCAACTTTAACAAAAATTCGAGGGATTGGGAATTGGACAGCAAAGATGTATTTAATGTTCGTTCTTGATCGTCAAGATATTCTACCTGTTGAAGACGGAGCGTTCCTACAAGTATATCGATGGATGTATAAGACGCAGAACTGTAGTGAAAAAGCCGTAACCGCCAAATGTAAAAAATGGAAACCTTATTCTTCTGTCGCATCAAGGTTCTGTTACAAAGCGTTAGATGCAGGCATGACAAAAGAAGAATTCCATTTATTCAAATGAAAGGATTGAAACAAAAATGAGCACAACAGATGAAAGAAATGAGCGTGTACGTAAAATTCTTGAGTCTCTTTATAAAAGAGCCATAGACACTGGTGTCAAAATTGACGAATCTGCATATAAGGATTCCTTGGATAAGCTGTTCTCAACCACAGCTTGGGGGTTCAGAGAAATTCTTCTTGTAGTAATTATCGGAATGCGCCTTGATCGGTCTTTTAAAGCATCTACCGGGCTGTACGATTGCAATCCAAGAGCGATTTACGAAGGTCCTATTAAGGAATTTCTGATTGAAAAAGAAATTCCCCATCGCAAATCAGGCCCATTAAATGTCGCAAAAGCTACTGTGGGTTTGGATATGACTTGGGCGGCACAACGCAGACCATCTGATGTCGCCGAAGAAGTAGTCAATCTTGTGAGTTTCATGGAGGCAGATAACTCGGATACAGAAACACGCGTTAACAATGTAGGAACATCGCTTCTTCGTAGGCTTATTGCCTATTCAAATAGCATCGAAGCTTTGGCCGTTACTATTGAACCCACCTCTGATCCTGAGTTCCTCTATCGGCTTTGTTTCGAATTGATTACAAAAACACCTGATGCTGGAAACACGCCGCAGAAAATCGCAGCATACTTACTCAAGAATTACCATACATTCCTACATACAGGTGTTGTTGTAACTGGCGAGGATGATCGTGCATCTGTAACAAGCACAACAAGTAAGAAACCTGGCGATATCAACGAGGAAACGCCGGAAGGGGTTATCCGCAAAGTATATGAGATTACAGTGAAACATTTCGATTTGGCACGAATTCGAGACTCCTATGATTGTGTTTCTATTTATAATGATGCCAATGGTGCAGACATCCACGAAATTATCGTTATTTGTCGCAAAGAAGACTGCCCTCCTGATATAAAACTAAGTGGTCTTCATGGTTATCTCGGCCATTACGTATATCAGGACATGATGTATTACTATTGGGATATTTATGAGTGGATAGCAAATACACTCCAACGAATGACAAATGAAGGCAGGGTTGGTTTCTATCTCAATTTGAACTCATATATCGATGATATCAACACTTCTGAAAGCGTTAAAAAGCTGTGGAAAAAATTGCACGAGAATAAATAAAAAAGAGAAATGCCGTCAGCCTTTAGATACTGGCGGCGGGTTTGTCTAAAAAAGTGTGTAAGTAAATTATCTGATAATTCAGCCATTACCTGCTTGATTACCTTGTCTTAAATCCTGGAAATGCAGTCAAGGTAAGGGTTCCAGCCTTGACTGACATTTCTGGGATTTGATATGATTTGAAGAGCAGGTTAACGGAACTTACACAGATTCTATTACACTCTCCTGGCGGCATTTCTCATAATAAAAAAGTCATCTTAGGTTTCTACCATCATAATTCTGTTCCAATCAAACCAAGGCTCTTTTCCATATATGCCACAACCGCTTTTGCTACTGATTCTGCCATTTTGCATGGAACAGCATTACCAATTTGTGTGTATACTGCTCCTTTATTTCCACAAAATACATAATTCTCCGGAAAAGATTGAATCCTTGCAGCTTCTTTAATTGTAATTCGTCTTAAGCGTTCCGGTGCCTCTTTGAATTCAGGGACAATCGTACCGTCCATTAATCCCTTATGGTAATCGACAACCCAGTCGCTTGATGCATCCCCATAAAGGTAGTCTTCATCTACAAAAGGAGTTTTATTTCCCCCCATAGAGGCTGGCAAAGTATTGGCATACCCATCGACATTTATTGGTCTGCCTTGCCCATTAAAATACATCCCTGCATACGGTGATTTTCTCATAATCGGATGCGTGGCAAATGTAATCTTTGCGGTACAAGTATTTGGATTATTAGCTGTTCCTGCCCGTCCTAAGGGCTGTAATAATACTCTCACTGTCGGTGCCTTATTTTTCTGCTGCAAAAGCAAGTCATTCATAAAATATTCAAAAAAAGGATCGTTGTTGTTCTTGATACCAATAAAGAACACTCTTTCACGTTTCTGTGAGACTCCGTATTCTGTTGCATTCAGAATAAATGGTATACAGTTATAGCCCAGAGAACGAGTCCTCTCCAAATACCGTCTGCGCACAGGTTCCCACTTTTCCAACACACCCAAAGCCTTAACATTCTCCATAACAAACGCTTTCGGGCGAACTTTTTCAATGACGTCCAGAAAGGTAAAAATCAACTTGCTCCTGTCATCGTCCGGGTTCATCTTTCCAGCCACAGAAAATCCCTGGCAGGGTGGCCCTCCGAACACAAGATCTATTCCCTCATATTTATCGAGGGAGTCAATCACATTATTAATGTCATCATTGACCATGATGCAGTCTGGGTGATTGGCTTTGTAGGTTTCAGCAGCATCGGAAACCAGCTCATTGGCAAACACGACTTTTATTCCAGCATTTTCAAAACCTACATCCATGCCACCAGCCCCAGAAAATAACGAAATGGCTTTTAATGGTTCACTCATCGGCTTTTTCTCCTTCTTTATCATGGTGAACCCGGAAAATCAATTCATTTTCCTGCGCATTCAAATAAATATCAAAACTGGTCTTGCCTTTTTCGACCCCCATATTAGAAAGGATTGCTTTTGGCATTCTTACTCGCATATCTTGCTGCAACACATAAGTGTCCAGATAGATGCATGAATCTGTCATTGCGGCTTTCCTCCTCGCCCTTAATTCAGTCTAATTATAAACTATTTTCAGTCCAGAGTCAAGCCTTTGTGCCACGTTGCACATTCTTATACATCTTAACGATAGCCCTACTCTGTAACGATAGCTTTTCTATCGTTACAGAGTACCACTGAAAAAGGTGAATCACCTTGGCAAGACCGCTATTCTGCCTATGCCGCCACAGTACTAAAAATAGAAAAACCGCCCAAGAACGGCGGATTTACGGCATTTTTGAGGGTATGAAATTGTATCAATCTCGGCGTGGTTTTGTCCATTAATCTTATCAACTCAACATACCATTTATCCAACCTGTCAACTCAACACCCCCAATATCAAAATCAGCAACTCAACTCTCCGCCGTTTTTCACAGTAGACCAGTTCCCACTTACCTGTAAAATGAAAACATCCGGGAATCGAAACCTGTCCTCTGACAAGCCCCGACTCCCGGAAATCCCATGTTTTCTACACTCTCTCGCTATCCTATTCTTTAACTTTTGACATCAATACTACGCACTCCACATGCCCAGTCCCCGCAAACTGGTCAACCGCAACAGCTCTTTCCACACGATACCCGCTATCTATAAATACCTCCAAATCCCGCGCCAAACTCGTAGGCTTACAGCTTATGTAGACCAGTTTCTCTACCTGATAATCAATGATTTTTCTAAGCGCCTTGGAATGTATGCCGTCGCGCGGCGGGTCGAGCACTATAAAATCGGGCTTAACCTCGATATCATCAATCACCTTCAGCACATCGCCCGCTATAAACTCACAATTTGACAATCCGTTAAGCTCAGCGTTTTCGCGCGCTGCTTTAACGGCTTCCTCGACAAGCTCCACTCCGATAACCTTTCCTGCGACCGGCGCCAAAAGCTGAGCGATAGTGCCTGTGCCGCTGTAAAGGTCAAATACTGTCTTTTTGTTTTGTCCATCGCCCGATATATCGCCTAGAAAATCTCTCGCTGTCTGATACAAAACCTCCGCTCCCATGGTATTAGTCTGAAAAAATGAAAACTGCGAAATTCTGAATTTCAGTCCGAGCAGTTCCTCATAAAAATAGTCTTTCCCGAAAAGTATCTCTGTCCTGTCGCTTTGCACGACATCTGCAAGTGAATCATTCAGCGTATGCAAAACGCCCGTTATTTTTCCTTTGAGTGGAAGTTCCAAAAGCTTTTGAGTGAGCGTTTTCAAGTCGTATTCACCTTGCGTGCTCGTGACGATTGCGATTAAAATTTCACCTGTTTTTTGTGCCTTTCTCACGAGCAAATGTCTTAAATAACCTATATGATTTATTTTGTGAAAATATGGAGCACCCACAGAAGAAAAATAATCCAGCACACACGCGAGAATTTTGCGGTAGTCCTCATCGACAAGCCTGCACTCGCGGACGGAAACTATATCATAAAAGCTGCCACGCTTGTGCATGCCAAGTGCAAGCGGTCCTTCCTTATATTCATCGCCAAAAGAAAATTCCATCTTATTTCTGTATTCAAACTGTACGGGGCTTGCCTTAATTCCTTCAAATATTTTGTCTATATATTTGGCAGTGTCACCCGCGTACCCATCAGCCATTGTATCAGCGCCGTCAAGAATCCTCTGGCGCTCAAGCACAGGATATAGCAGCTTTCGCACCTGGGCTTTTTTTATTTCAAGCTGCTTTTCGTACGGTACGTTTTGATAAGCACACCCGCCGCACTCACCAAAATGCGGACATATGCTGTCTTTTTCATAGGGCGCACGCTCCAATACCTCGATGAGGCGACCTTCTGCACGACTTCCGCGTTTTTTATTTACTCTAAACGAAACTCGCTGCCCCGGAAGCACATTTTTTACCACGGCTATTTCGCTGTCACAATCACAACGGACAAGTCCTTTATTTGGAAAATCAAGCCATTCCACATATCCCTCATAAATCTGACCCTTTTTCATAAATCTCCCTTTGCCGCTTTTGCGGTCCATACTATTAATAAAAATGTTAATGAAAAGGCAAAAATTAAGGGCGCCATCTGCGACGCCCCCAATATTTTACCTATTGATTACCTGCGATTACTTAACAGTAGTATATTCACTTTCCTTTGCAGATTCCTTTTCCTCTGAATCTTCTTCATCATCAAAGAAATCGTCTTCAAAATCATCATCGAAGTCATCATCAAAATCATCAAGATAATCGGGTGTCATATAGCGATATACCGCATAAGCAATAGCCGCTACAGCAGCTACAGCGCCGATAATGGCAAGCACCCACAACAAGGTATTGCATTTCTTCGTGTTGTCAGCCTTTATCTCGTCCTTGCATGAATTTTTGGTTACTAAATTTTTGTCCTGAAGATACTCTACTAAATCGTCCCACTTTCTCATTATGGTACTCCTTTCTATGTTTAAAATATCAGCAAAAACTTATTACATATATCATATCACCTTTTAAAAAATTTTACTACTGTTTTTTAGCTTAATTTTCATCATTAACTAAACCTTTTTCAGCTTGGCAAAGGCAGCATACATTATTTTATTGCCGTATTCATCAAAATCAACCGTTATTTTATAATCGCGTACGTCTTTTTCAATATTCATTACAGTGCCCACGCCAAATTTAATATGCCTCACTCTGTCGCCTGTCCCGTACTCAAGCGTCGTCGCAGCGGTCGGCATGCCTTTTGTAATTCCGTCAAGCGTGTTTGCCTTAAGTTTCTTTTTCACGGCTATCGTTGCGCCCGACTTCGCCTGCGGGATATCAAATACTGTATCGCTAAGTTTCTCACGCCCAGAGCTTTTGTTATATCCGAAGCTTTTTCCATTGTTATAGCTGTTTAGATAATCCGCTGCTGCAGTCCAGTTGTTTGCCGTGCCATTGGTGCCTTGCCCTATACCGTATGGCTTTGACTTAAATAATCCCTTTGCATGTTTATCGCCATAATCGTCTTCATGCGTTTTACCGTATGATTCCGCACCATAATCGTTTGTATATGTTTTCTTTGCAGGTAAGGTATTGTCTAAAAGTCCGGCAGGAATTTCCGTCACAAAA
>CANQHZ010000117.1 GCA_947623805.1 uncultured Lachnospiraceae bacterium
GTAAATACGTTGTTCCAGACCTCCATAAAACGGTCGCAGTCACAGCCCACCTTGCAATCAGGCTTCCCGCAGCCATACTTTATGCCCCTGTCATAATAAATCTCCGAGCACGGTCCGCATGGTCCTGCGCCATGCTCCCAGAAATTATCGCACTCGCCCGTCTCGGGATCGCGGTAAAAGCGCGTAATCTTCTCTGCAGGCACGCCAATCTGCTTTGTCCAGATTTCAAAAGCCTCGTCATCTTCGCTGTAAGTCGAAGGATAAAGCCTCTCAGGATCTAAACCGACTACCTTGGTAAGAAATTCCCAGCTCCACGCAAGCGACTCTTTCTTGAAATAATCGCCGAAAGAGAAATTGCCAAGCATCTCAAAAAACGTAAGGTGCCTTGCAGTCTTGCCCACATTGTCGATATCGCCTGTCCTGACACATTTCTGGCATGTGGTGACGCGCCTTCTCGGCGGTATCTCCTGCCCCGTAAAATATGGCTTTAACGGCGCCATACCTGAATTGATTATCAATAAGCTGTTGTCATTGTGGGGCACCAGCGAAAAGCTTTTCATCGCAAGATGCTCCTT
Organism: uncultured Lachnospiraceae bacterium; assembly: GCA_947623805.1. Classification (GTDB taxonomy): domain Bacteria; phylum Bacillota; class Clostridia; order Lachnospirales; family Lachnospiraceae; genus COE1. The sequence goes on from CANQHZ010000117.1 coordinate 576, forward strand.
GCTCTCAAAAAATTCAAGGAACATGCGCCTAAGCTCATTTACTCCGTATTTTTTCACAACCTTTTCCTCCAATTTTCATACATTAAAAATCAAACTTGTCTGCAAAGTAAGCGTCAAGCTCATCAATCTTCACGCGCACCTGCTCCATAGAATCGCGGAAGCGGACCGTCACGGCATTGTCATTTTCAGACTCGAAATCATATGTCACGCAGAACGGCGTGCCTATCTCGTCCTGACGGCGGTATCTCTTTCCGATATTTCCCCTGTCGTCAAACTCGCAGTTGTACTTCTTTGAAAGCTGCGCATAAATCTTCTCCGCGCCCTCGTTAAGCTTTTTGCTGAGCGGGAGCACGCCAATCTTGACAGGCGCAAGCGCAGGGTGGAAACGGAGCACTGTCCTCATATCTCCCTCGCCCAAATCCTCCTCGTCGTATGCCGCGCAGAGGAACGCAAGCACTACCCTGTCCGCGCCAAGCGACGGTTCTATAACATACGGTATGTATTTTTCCTTCTTTTCATCATCAAAGTATGTCAAATCCTGTCCCGACGTATTCTGGTGCTGCGTAAGGTCGTAGTCTGTCCTGTCCGCAATGCCCCAAAGCTCGCCCCAGCCAAACGGGAACAGAAACTCAATATCAGTCGTCGCCTTTGAGTAGAATGAAAGCTCCTCCTTCTCATGGTCGCGCACGCGCATCTCATCTTCCTTCATGCCAAGGCTCTTTAGCCAGTCAATACAGAACTGTTTCCAGTATGCAAACCACTCCAAGTCCGTATCGGGCTCACAGAAAAATTCAAGCTCCATCTGCTCAAACTCCCTTGTCCTGAAAGTAAAGTTGCCCGGCGTTATTTCATTTCTAAACGACTTTCCAATCTGACCTATGCCAAACGGTATCTTTTTCCTCGATGTCCTCTGCACGTTTTTAAAATTCACAAAAATGCCCTGCGCGGTCTCAGGTCTTAAATATACTGTATTTTTAGCGTCCTCGGTAACGCCCTGGAAAGTCTTAAACATAAGGTTAAACTGTCTGATGTCCGTAAAATTGTGCTTGCCGCACGAAGGACACGGCACATTGTTGTCCTCGATAAATTTCTTCATCTTTTCCTGTGGCCAGCCGTCTATAGAGCCGTCAAGTACGATTTTGTTCTCTGCGGCATAATCCTCTATAATCTTATCGGCGCGGAAACGCTCATGGCACTCCTTGCAGTCCATAAGAGGATCAGAAAATCCACCGAGATGCCCCGACGCCACCCATGTCTGCGGGTTCATAAGAATGGCGCAGTCAACGCCTACATTATACGGGTTCTCCGTGATAAACTTCTGCCACCATGCTTTTTTTACATTGTTTTTAAGCTCTACGCCAAGGTTTCCGTAATCCCATGTATTTGCCAGCCCGCCGTAAATCTCCGAGCCCGGATATACAAACCCTCTCGCCTTTGAAAGATTAACAATTTTGTCAAGTGTCTTTTCCATAGTAATTTCTCCTCTATATTTTTAGTTTTATAATAATATTTTACATTTTTATCCGAATAACATAATATTAAAAGCCTCTGTCATTTAAAGACAATCACGCCCATACCCTCTGAAAGCGTATAGTTAGCGCTTTTTTTACTAACAGCCGTAACACCTTCGCTCACATACAGTATTTCGTCAAAGCAGTTAATCCTAAGCGGAGAAGTTATCGGTTCGTCGTCATCCGCGATTCTTTCAAAAATTATGATATGGTTTTCTCCCATATTTAAGATGTCCTGTTTTGATATCACCTCAGCCTTATCTGCCGCCGCAGAGCTCAGCGTATAGTCCAAATCGTATCCTGCCGTATATGCATCCTTTATCGTACCTGCGAAAAAATTCTCACTGTTAAAGCCCGCATATGCCTTATAATCACCATATTCCATCTCCACGATTATCTTGCCGTCAGACGCCTTGCACGACTTTAACGTTATCTCAGATGAAAGCGACTCCGCACTGTATTCACTTATTGCCTCATCTATCATAGCCTTCAGCCCCGCCTCATCATAGTAATCCTCTCCGAAGTCCTCAACAATCCTGCCCTCGACAGTACCGTCCTTTTTCACTGAAATCGCCGAAAGCTCCTTGCTGTCAATCGCGCCGTCCTCCTGCGCGCCGTTTTTACCGCACGCCGCAAGAGCCAGTGCACACACTGCAAAAAGCATTGCTGCAAATGCCCCTGACTTCAAAAATTTTTTCATAAAACTCCTCCCATACCGCCATATTTCCCGCACCATTTTTATATTATAAACATACTATTCTATATTTTCAAGTATTTCAAGACTTTTAAATTTTCTGTCAAAGCGACTGCTGCATAAACCCTGACAAAAACGCCTTAACTCCTCTATCGCATTGTCTGACACTTTAAAGGAAAAAAGCTTTTCGGGCGGCGTTTTTATTATGTAATCAACTGTATAGGCTGCCGTATCGCCAAGTCCTTTGATTTTCTCGCCCTGCGCCATCTCACCATTAATAGCCACTGCCTTAATCTCAAAGATGCACCTCACAAGCCGATTGTCAAAGCTTGGCGACAAAAGCGCCCGCAATGCCTGATATAAAAGCTTTAGCATCTGCGTTTCATCAATGTTTTCTCTCGTGTAGTAATCGCATATCTCGAGGAAATACATCCCATAATAAGCCCCGACATAATCCTGCCTCAATTCCTCAAAATAGTTTGTAATCTCCGCTTCCGACAGACTGTATGAGTTTCTCCCCTCATAAAGCTTAAACTGTCCAAAGGAAAACGGATTTGTCGGCGCCATAAGGCGGTTGTTAGGCTTTCTTGCCAGCTTTGCAAACGCCGATATTTTCCCACGCTCCTTCGTCAAAATAACGACACGCCTGTCATATTCACCTATCGGCTCTGATTTTATTACTATCCCTGTTAATGTTAGAAATTCCTGCATATTCAAATTTGTGTATATCCTCCGACTTACCAATGTCACTTTTCATTGGCGGCAGCTTTTTGTATGCCAGATAATCGCATATCTGCCCCGTCTGCATAAATCGGTCCCACTCCTCATCGTACATTCCCGTCATATCCTTTCCATGTAATTTTATGCTTCTGCCCACTTTGTTTTTGCCTAGACGGAAAGCATTTTTTATCACATAGATAGGTTGTGCTTATGAGCCAAATTTATTCATTTTCTTTCGGGTCATAACCAAAATTTCTGATAAGATAATCACTGTCGCGCCAGTCCTTTTTGACCTTTACCCACAGCTGCAGATTTACCTGTTTTTCAAGCAAATCCTCTATCTCAGGACGCGCAAGCGAGCCGATTTTTTTAAGCATCGCGCCGCCCTTTCCTATAATAATTCCCTTGTGCGAATCCTTCTCACATATAATCGTAGCGTCAATATTGACAATCTTTTTCGTGTACTTCATATTTTCCACAACCACAGCCACACCATGCGGAATTTCCTCGTCAATACTGCGCAACACCTTCTCCCGAACAAGCTCCGCCACAATCTGCCGCGTCGGCTGGTCAGTAATCGTGTCCTCATCATAAAATGCAGGACCATAAGGAAGATATTTCATAATCTGTTCTATCAGAGTATCCGTATTCTCGCCTTTCAATGCCGACACAGGGACAATCTCCGCAAAATCAAGCTGCTTCCTGTACGCGTCAATATACCCAAAAAGCTGCTCCCTCTTAACAGTATCCACCTTGTTTATCACAAGAATAATCGGCGCCTTTACGCGTTTCAGCTGTTCTATTATATGCTGCTCTCCCGCCCCAATATAATCCGTCGGCTCCACAAGCCACAAAACCACATCAACCTCTTTTAAACTCTTTTCCGCGACATTCACCATATAATCGCCCAGCTTATTTTTCGCCTTATGTATCCCCGGCGTATCCACAAACACTATCTGCCCCTCATCCGACGTATAAACCGTCTGTATCCGGTTCCTAGTAGTCTGCGGCTTCCTCGACGTAATAGCAATCTTCTGCCCAATAAGACGGTTCATCAACGTCGACTTCCCCACATTCGGCCTACCTATAAGCGCCGCAAAACCCGATTTGTATTTTGGATTATTTTCATTCATCTGCATTTCCTCTTAATTTTATAACCTTTATAACCGCTTTATACAAGCATCACCATTATTATCTATTCCATATACCTATCCATTTACAAAACCCCAATTCAATAACATAGAATTTAGTCAAAATATATAAAATCAGCGACGTTTCGCATCGCGCACCAAGTCGCGATTTTATATATTTTGACTAAATTCGGACGGCTGCCAAAACCTCCCACAATAACATTTTTTTCATAAATTATTATACAACGTAGAATTTGGGTGAAATATACAAAATAAGCGACGACTCGTACACGCATTAGTCGCGTTTTTGTATATTTCACACAAATTCGACCGGCCGCGAAAACCTAATGAAACAACGGCTCAATCACCCCAAACATCCCCTTATTCTCCTCAATCGCCTGCCCATTCCCCACAACGCAGACAACCTCCTGATCAATAATCGCATCAACATAACCCGCCAGTCTCCTAATATCCTCCGCCGTACACCCCAGCACCTCATCTCTCTCCCTCTGCACCTCCAAAACATCAAGATTCGTAAGATAAGCACTCGACGAACGGCTACCCTTCTGCGACGGCGTAAGCGGCACATCCAATTCACTCACAGCCCCAATAATATACTTCGTCATCTCTTTCTCATCCGCATCAAAGCTCCTTAAATAATCCCCCGTACCCTCATACACATCTACCGTCTTTTTAAGGTTAGGGTCACGATACGACACAAGATAACTGTCACCAGTCTTTCCAAAACTGCACATACAGCCATATGCCCCGCCCTTCACACGAATATTACTCCACAGATAATCATACCCCAGTATAACCTTCAACACCCTAAGCGCACCCGTATACTTAAAATCAGTCCCGCTCATATAATTACCCGCACGACACACATACTGTATCTGCGCCGAAGTCGAAAACGCCTCATTGCGTTTCAGCGTCTCAATGCCAAACAACTCCTTCTTCACAGCGCCAGTGTAAAGACTATCCCTCAACGCAGGCATAAGCCCCTCAAGACACTCATACCCCTCCTCTGTCGCAGTAATATCCACCATAAGATTTTCAGGCCTGAAAATACTCCTAGTAAGCTCGTCAAGCTTCTCAATCAGTTCCTTTTTATGCCCCTCAAAATCCGCCGTAAGCTCCTCCAAAAGCCTGTAGCAAGGAATACCATTCACAAGCTCCGACACAGCAGCCGTCTCGCTGAAATACGACATCGCCCTGATTGCCGCAAGCGCATGTCCGCCCGACGTCATACTGCCCTGCATCCTTGATTTAAGCTCCTCCAAAATTTCAAGTATGCGCTCCTCGTCTTCAAACTTCGACCTCGTCATTATTTCCTCTAAAAGCCCAAACGCCGCCCCAAACTCGCCATACAGCGCCTTCGTCTTGACTTCAAAGGTCAATTTGTATTCATCAAGCTTTTTGGCATTGACATAGGTATTCACAGAGCTCACAATACCGCCCGTATGGATATTCATTTCATTGTAAAGCGAGCCAAAATCGTAATTCTGCGTATCGACATAGCCAAGCACATTTTTCAGTATTCCAATATACTTAAACAGCTCATACGGAATCTGCGACGCGTCAAAAATAAGCTTTACATAGCCTATCCCGTTTGTCTCTATATTGTGGAAAAGTACATTAGTACCGCCTGCATGCCTGACCTCATTTACGAAGCCGTCCGACTTTTTCTTCATATCCGAACGCTTGAGCATAGGCAGCTTTGCCAAATCCTCCGCCGAATCTTCCTTTTCCTGATATTCCCTTAGCGCGCGCGTATTTTCCACAATTTCATCAATCTGCGCGCTGTCAAGACTGTTCTTATACGCCTCAAGCTTATCCGCAAGTTCTTTTTCCGTCTTTTCGGTAAGCCCTGCGCTGGGCGACAGCACCACTATTGTCTTGTGCGTGTTGTCTATAAGGTATTTTTCAATAAGCCGCTCATAGTAGTCCGTATCTATCTTTTCCCTCAAAAGCTTAAATACATCAAGCGCCTCAATCATATCAAACGGCATATTGTCGTCATACAGCCACGAATCAAGCATCTGCAGACCATACATAAGCCCCTTTGGATATGAGCCGAAATCCGCCTCCCTGTACTTAAACTCGTACATATTCAGTCCCGCAAGCAGAGCCTTTTTGTCAATGCCCTCTTTCACAAGCCTTTTAAGCTCCTCCTCTATCGCCGCGACAAACTCATCTTTCTGCGAAACATTCGCATTTTTAGCCACGACCGAAAAATAAGGCTGGTATATACCATTGTCATAGGTTGAGTAAACCTCCGTACCTATATTCTTGCGGATAAGCGCAAGCTTTAACGGTGCCGCCGATGATGAGCAAATCGCGTACTCCAAAATCTGCATCGCAAAATAAAGCTCCTTGTCACGACTTGTACCCACCACAGCATTGTATGAAAGATAAGTGTTGTTTTCAAGGCTTTCGTCGTCTGTAATAGGGTACTCCTTTTGTATCTCTATCGGCTTTTCAAAAGGCTTTTGCAGCCTAAGCGCAGAATCAATCTCCAAACGGTCAAATTTACTTAAATAATGCTCATCAATCCACTCAAGCTTCTCCACCATATCCATATCGCCATACAAATAAATATAGCTGTTTGACGGGTGATAATAGCGTCTATGAAAATCAAGAAATCGCTCATAAGTAAGGCTTGGTATGTCTTTCGGGTCTCCGCCCGACTCCACGCCGTATGCCGTATCAGGGAAAAGCGAATTAAAGCTTTCCCTGTCATTAATCTCATCAGGCGATGAAAACGCGCCCTTCATCTCATTGTAAACTACGCCATTTATCGTAAGCGGACTGTCAGCACTCTCCATCTCATAATGCCAGCCCTCCTGCATAAATATCTTTTTTTCATTGTAAATATTCGGATAAAAAACCGCATCAAGATAGACGTGCATAAGATTTTGAAAATCCTTGTCATTGCAGCTTGCCACAGGATATACCGTCTTGTCACTATACGTCATAGCGTTCAAAAAAGTATTAAGCGAGCCCTTAACAAGCTCCACAAAAGGGTCCTTTAACGGAAACTCCTTCGAACCGCAAAGCACTGAATGTTCTATAATATGCGCCACTCCCGTAGAATCCGCAGGCGGTGTACGAAAACCAATACTGAACACCTTGTTTTCATCATCATTACTGATAAGCGCAATCCGCGCCCCCGTCTTTTTGTGCCTCAAAAGATACCCCGTAGACTTTATGTCGTCTATCTGCCTTTTCTCTATCAATTCGTAATTTTGTAATTCTTCAATATTTTTCATTGTAAACCTCTCCATTTGATATTATTATGTAATTAATAAGCGTTTGCAAAACTCTATTCGACAACATAGAATTTAGGCAAAATATATAAAATAAGCGGCGTCTCGCGCAGCGCCTAGCCGCGTTTTTATATATTTTGACTAAATTCGGACAGTTGAGAAAACCCTCCACAATTACCTATGTAATTTCAAATTGCTTAATATGCGTATATATAATCGCAAAATGCCCCCCTCTTTATATACTTATCGTCATAAGCGCAAGCTTAGATATAGAAATCTCCTCTATACGCGCCTTCTGCGCCTTCACCATCTCGCAATACTCCCCACAAAATTTCCCTATAGTACAAACCCTATGCACCCATTTGACACTCTCTTTCCCCAGCAAATTTTTCTTCCGCTCCTGATAGCTCACCCTTACATTCATTTTAAGCTGCTCAAAAATCCTATAGCTAAATTCCTGCTCCGAAATCCTCAAAATATGCTCCGAAACCCTCTCATCAAGCGCCGCATCCTTCTCAATATGCGTATTAATTATCGCCTTAAATTTAAAAGGCACATCCTCCCTCTCCATAATCTCGCCATAGGTAAGCTCCCTCCCAAAATAAATACAATTCATATCCTGAATCACATACTTGAAATCATCATACTTATTTGCCATTATTCCCCTCATCCTACCGTCAACGACTGTTTACAATCTAAAACCACACATCAGCCAAAATCCTACCCGAAACCCTAATCTTCAATTCTCACCCTCTATATACTCAATATTATTCGCCGAAAATTTAACAGCCTCCCGCACCTCATCTTCGCCAATCCCCATCTCGTCCGCAACCTCCTTCACAGTCACCTTGCGCAAAAGACTATCATAAAGCTCCTTAGCCTTGTCATTCACATCATTAACCTTCGCAAGAACATTCTCCCCCGCCTGCCTGCTGTCCGCGTTTTCACTGATATACTCCTCCATAGCGTCCATAATCATCTTGCCAATAAACCCCTCAACCTCGTCAACACCCTCAACACATTCAAGCATAGTCACAGCCATAGCAACCGCAACATTACCCTCGCCAATCAAATCCTCAACAAGCGCCCCCTGCCCCGCATAAAGCCTCGATATCTCCACCACATTCGGCAAAAACAATTTAACCAAACGCTCCCTCGCCACACCATCCCCCGCAAGAGCCGACATCATCACAGCGCGCTTCTCCCCATCCGAAACCCTCGGCAGCTCCTTCAACTCATCAAGATACATATTAAGAAAATTCACATCATCATCCGAAAGATTTTCCTCCGAATCATTCACCTCATCAATACTTATCTTATTATTCTTAAGATAATCATGTATCAACAAAAGCTGCGCCTTTTCAAGCTTCCACTCCCCAAACGCCTCACTAATCTGCTCACTCGTCAACATATTCCCCTGCAGCCGCGCCGTCTCCCTCAACTGCTCCAACGCCTCCGCAAACGCCCGCTGATCTAATTCCATCCAAATCACCCTTTTTAAGTAAAAATAATCCACTATCCTAATCATTATCCAAGCATTCTAAAAAACTAGCCTGAGAGTGGGCATATATCCCATGAAGACCATTGGAACGCGTCGGCACTTAGCGAAACCAGCTGCAAAAGCGCAGTTCCTTTTGCAGCGCAGTTGAGCTTAGTGTCCGCTACGCTTTCCACAAGCGCAAGCGGGTCTGAATGGGATATATGCCCACTCTCAGGCGTCGCTTTGACCAAAACCCCAAACCCTCTACTTCACATGCGTATGCGTAAACAAATGATCCTGACAATACTCATAATTCCCATTACACTTCGAACAAAACCGAAACTCCACCTCCGGATTATCCTCACTATTCTTCCCGCAAATCGCACACTTATGCTTAGATATCGACACAGGCCTAGCCCTCTTAACTTCCCGCTTATACTCATGCCGCCTCCTCACCTGCTTCGGCGACATCCTCATCCGCAAATTGCTCCTCACCATCAGGAAAAACACCACAAAATTAAGCAGCGACGCCGCAATAACAATCTTCCCAATAATAATACTCTGAAAAAAATCCACCAAAAGCAGCGCCGCATACGCAATTCCAAGCCACTTCACCTTTATAGGCAATATAAACATCAAAAGCACCTGCACATCAGGAAACGTCGCCGCAAAGCCCAGAAAAATAGACATATTTATATAGTAAGTGCTGAAATAAAGCGCCACACTCGCAAAATACGTCTCAGGACCGCTCAGCGTCAGCAAAACATTTATATTCAGCATAGGCAGATAGCTGATACCCATCACGATAAAGCTGCCTATCACAGTAAACAGCATTCCCATAAACAAATAAAGATTATAATAAAACGTCCCCCAAGTCCGCTCAAGGTTCGTACCTATCGAATAATAAAAGTACAGCATAATAATCGTCCAGAAATCAAGCCTTGACGGAGGCACCAGAATCCACGTCACTATGCGCCAAATCTGTCCATGCAGAATAAGATACGGATTCAACGTCAAATAATTTAAAAACATTGGATTTATCAAATTTATAAGATAACCGCACGCATAGCACAGTATCAGATAAAGCGAGATGTTCGGTATGGCATATTTGCCGAATTTCCTTTCAAGTTTGTACAAAAAGTTCATTATTAAAACCATTTCCTTTCCAAAATCAACAGACCGTTATTATATAAGCAAATCACACTTGTTTTATTCGTCTCTAACGCATACTGCCAAACAGCGCCAATACCATATGCGGCCTATACATTGATTATACATACCATATTTAACCATTGTATCATTCATAAACCAAAAAGTAAACCAATTTCAAGCCGATTATCCTTTTTGATTATCATTTTAATATGAAATGCTGCATATTTTTTTATAATTTCCTTATTTTTTCAGCATTTGTTTTATTGCCTTTTTTTTTACACTGTCGTATAATAGCAAATGTATGTAAAAATTATCGAATTATGCTGATGTCAGCTATATAAATAAACGGCCTGCATACAGGCTTTGGCACCCACGCCTGCCATAATTGTTTCGGCTCGCTTATGCGTTTTGCCAACCGTGGCTTGCGGGGTCATCATGAATGGAGGATTTTTAATGGAAAAAGAGTTCTATACGCTCGGCATTGATATAGGTTCCACGACGGTAAAGGTGGCGATACTTGACGCCGCGCATAACTTATTATTCTCTGATTACCAAAGACATTATGCAAATATCAGAGAAACTCTTTCTTCACTTTTAAATGATGCATATTCTAAGCTTGGAAATATCACGCTCCACCCAATGATTACAGGCTCTGGCGGACTCACGCTTGCCAACCACTTGGGTGTTCCTTTTGTGCAGGAGGTAATTTCCGTTTCCACGGCGCTTTCGGAGCTTGC